>JALZID010000237.1 GCA_030860485.1 Pseudomonadota bacterium
ACAGATCCTGAGCGTGACGCCTTTCGAGCAAATGCCTTTGCTTCAGTTGCTTACCGACATGGCGCCAATCGAAGAACCGACCATCTCCAGTAACCAGACTGGTCTTGCTTTGAAACCTGTCGGACACCACTGACCCAGTCCCATATAATAAATATTGCACCCGCAGTAATCCAGGATTGTTTGCGCAGGAGGATTTCAATGCCCCTCAAAGACAAAGTTGCCGTCATCACCGGAGCCGCAAGCGGCATCGGCAAGGAAATCGCGCACGCCTTCTCGAAGGAGGGCGCGAAAGTCGTTATCGCCGATCTCGATCAGCAAGACGCGGACGCCGTGGCCGATGAGCTCGGCGCGCGGACGCAACGAGCGCTTGGCGTCGCCATGGATGTTACGGACGAGGCGCAGGTGGAAGCCGGCATGACGAAGGCGATCGACGCCTTCGACAGCATCGATGTGCTGGTCAGCAATGCCGGCATTCAGATCGTAGAGGCGCTCGATCAATTCGAATTCAAGCAATGGAAGAAGCTGCTCGCGATCCATCTGGATGGCGCTTTTCTAACGACTCGCGCCGCCTTGCGGCAAATGTACAAGCAAGGCACCGGAGGGAGCATCATTTATATGGGCTCGGTGCACTCCAAGGAGGCATCCAAACTCAAGGCGCCTTATGTCACGGCCAAGCATGGCCTCATCGGGCTGGCCAAGGTAGTCGCCAAGGAGGGTGCGCAACACGGCGTGCGCGCCAATGTTATTTGCCCCGGCTTCGTGCGCACGCCACTCGTCGACAAGCAGATCCCCGAGCAAGCCAAAGAGCTTGGAATTTCAGAGGCAGAGGTGATCAGAAACGTGATGCTCAAAGACACCGTCGATGGCCAGTTTACAACCGTTGAGGACGTCGCTGCCGCAGCGGTGTTCTTCGCTTCATTTCCATCCAATGCGCTCACCGGCCAGTCGCTGGTCGTGAGCCACGGTTGGTTCATGCAATAAGCATCGAGACTCATGGCCTGAGGCCAGATACCTGGCCGACGATAGTTCGACATCGCCACATTGTAGGTTGGAACCGGCTCCATAGGTTCCGACAAAAACAGCGTCCCAAGACCCGATGGCGCCGATTGATCGCGCAAAGGTATGTGGTTCATCGAACGTATTCATCCGTTACCCATGCGGCAGCCCCGGTTTTGGCGTAATCCTCGTGAACGTTAAGCGACGGCGGAAGCCCGCTTTGTCGGCGTTCCGCCGGATGCGTTCACCTCTGCAGCCATTTCGCAAATGATGGGGCTGTTGCAATCTCGCTGATGCCCGCTTTGGCGATCGCCAGCACGGAAAATGCCGCGCTGCAAGCCTTATCGCACAAAACGTTTCTCGACCCACCATGTGCGCCGAAGAGGACAACGTCTCCGTGCCTCTCTTTGCGTCAGCCGGTCCACGGACCTTCGAGATAACCGCCAGTCACCCGCAGCATGACTTCTTCAACGACAACTGTGCCCCAAACTTTGCGAACTGTAGTATTGATAGCGCGGACGACTTCACGTTTACGCCCGGTGAGCAAGTACTTTTCGATGACGGCAGAACCGTCGTTCAAGGGGTGCGGGTCGAGCGCTGTCCTGAACGGTGGCGGTGGTCGGGACCGTTGTGACGACGGTCGCGGAACCGATACGGCCACGAGCTGCGAACGGCCGCGCGGCGTGCCGTAAGTCCTGAGCTAGCCCGACAGGATGCGGTGGCGAAGGAATCGCATCGGCCTCACGATCGATGCGGTTCACTTCGTTCACCACATCGACGAGGACGGCAAGGGCCTCGCCCGGCGCCACACCCGCCAGGCCCCGGCCGGGGTGATCGTGAAGCACCGGGTATCCGTATGGACGGTCAAGCGTGCGAGCCGCCGGCCCTTTAGCATCCTGAGGAGCGGGGCGAACCAGTGCTCTTCGATTCGGTGCAGGGGATCGGATGGGCCGGGTACCTGCTCCCCACCCGCCCGCGCGTCCGGCCGGAGCACCACGAGGACATCTCCCTCGATTTCCCCTCGTGTCCAGAGGTCGCAAGCGCCCCGCGGCACAGGCCCGTGCGCGATCTCGCCGTGCCGGGCGAGCCCGAGGCCCAGCACATCGTCGGCAAGCACCCGAGCCCAGCGTACGGGGGTCCTCGCCGGCATCGTGCCGGCGCCCCAGAACCACAGGCTATTGATGGGAGCCTCGCCACGCCCCTCGCGTGCGGCGTTGATCGCGGCGCCGTGGAGGACCATCTGGACATCGTTCGCGAGCCGGTGCCAGAAACGCCGTTCCGGCCCGCTCGGGAGATAGGGGTCGATGTGGTCCCCCAAGGCCGCCAGAGGGGGCCGGGTGACGATGTCGGGGACGTTCGGGAGCCGGAGATACCAGCGCCGACTATCCCGCCCGATGTGGAGCACGAATCCATGCTCGCCCAAGACGCCCGCGATCTCGGCCGAAAGTCCCAAGGCCTCGTCCCGCGCGAGAAGCAATCCTTCCCCATCGAAGAGCCGCAATCGCCCGAGATCGGCGCGCAGATACACGGGATCGGCGCGCATCCAGCTACCGTCGTGACCCGCATCGAAATCCACGAGATGGGTCAAGGCGGCGATGGGCAGGTCCCGTCCCGGCACCGCTCGGATGCCGAAAAGCCCGCACAGTGCCGCCTCATAGGTCTCGTGTGGAACGACGGGCCCGGCGCAGGGATCGGCACGCGCGATGAGGCGTTCCAGGGCCGGGAGTTTCTCTTGCGCATGTCCCGATCCGAAAAGCCCCGGCACTACCAGGGTCAGCGTCTCTGGGCCCATTCCCGGCGCGATTGCGGTGAGCTGAGGTCCCGAGCATGGCTGAATTTGAGCTGCCAGAGGTCCGCGGTCGCCTCCTTCTGCGCGACATCGGCTTCATATTCGGCCGGGTCCAAGGCGATGAGAGCGTCCCCGCGTGCCGCCGCCTGTCCCTCGGTGAAGGCGAGCGACTGGATGCGGCCGTCGATCTCCGGGCGCAGCACCACGGCCTCGTCGGCCAGGAGGCTCCCCACCGTGTCCACCATGACGCGCGCGATGCCGACCCGCACCGGAACCGTGGTCACAGGCATGCCCCGAGGGACCATCGTCGCGGCGGCGGGCGCCGGACCCGGGCCGCTCTCACGGTGTGTCGACCCAGGCTGGGCCGACTCACGTGCAAGATAGACCCGTCCGCCGGCGGCCAGCGCGACGAGGACGAGCGCCGGCAGGGTGAGTTTGATGAACCTCGGCATAATCGGGGTCGACGTGAGTACCTTGGGGATTGCAAGCTGGCTTTACGGGGGGATCGCCGCGCCCGGCATCGGCACCGTACGAGCGCACAAAGTTTTGGGCCCTCCTCGCCCGCTCGGGCAGCATCCCATCGCGCACCGCCCGGTCATCCCGATCCGTGATACTACGGTGTTCACCGTGCGGGTGAAAGGGGCCGTCCTGTGGCTTTCCCGGCGCCATCTATCGGCCCCCCGCCGGGGTGGTTACCGATCTGCGACTGGACATCTAACCCGGATTTCTCACCACCACCCTGCTGCGACCATCGATCCCTAACGATTCGCGCCCCAGAGCGGCGGGCTCAACGTCGCGGCGCAGGCGGTGAACATGATATTGAAGCTGATGCTGATGCGCTCTCGGGCGCTCCTATTGGGATCGACAGAGTGGGGGAGCCAGGCCGGAAACAGCAAGAGCGTTCCCTCCCGGACCCGCACGACCACCTGATCCGTGTTGTCCGCGGTGAGCGCCTTGACCGGGGGCCGGAGGATCGCGGTCTGAACGCGCGGGTCGTGGAAGTTGATGGTATCGGCGCCTGCTTGCGTCTGCACGTAATAGACCCCGCTCAGGAAATTGTTGGGGTGGGTGTGCACACCGTGGGACGCCCCTATCCCGTTCACGTTGGCCCAGCAACCGGTGATCTCGAAGTCGTCGGAGGCGATCTCGATGAATGACAACACTTTCCGTGTCGTGGCCTGAATGGCTTCCACAAGATCACGGAATTCATCAAGCCGGTGGAGCGCATGTCCCGATTGCCAGTTTTCGCCGCCCGAGGGCTTTCCTGCCGAGGCCCGGATCTCCGCCACTCGGCGCAGAATGGCCGGGTTGATCGCCCGGGTGGCCTCGTCGTCCAACTGCAGCGTCCAGACAACGGTCGGGAACATGCGCAGGAAGTCGGGGGATCCCACTCCGATGGTCATGGTCTCTTCCTCGCCGCGGCGCTCTTCGCTGTCAAGCTCATATAGCAAAGTGTAGTATCTCGTGACGGTCGTTGAAGGGAGCCGAAGTCCCGGGGCGTGATCGAGGCACGGACCGCCCGCGGAGATCCTCTCGACCTCAGAGAGACTCGGCTACCGCGACTGGACGTAGCGCGTCTTCGAGCCGCTTGGCATCACGGCAAAGGATCGCTTCCCCCATCGACGTCAAGGGGAAGCAGATAGCCGGGCTCCGATCAAACGCCATTAGAGAACCGCCATGTCTGGGCATTGCGAGTTGGCGAGCGGGTGGCTGCGCCCGGCCAGAGCGCCAGGGTCGCCTGAGCAGCGTCGCTGCCAGTCTTCAGCGCTTCACCGGAAACCCATCGATTGTCTCCGGGGCTCCGTCGTGGGATCCTTCAGGCGCCTTGGCCCAACCCATGCCGCCAGCCGGCGCCTTGGATCGTCGTCGCCTTTCCAAGCCTTCTTGTCCGGCGCGGCCTATCTTGTTTTACGAGACCATGCGCAATCGCCAATCGTTGCCGGTGATCTGTTTTCACAACTACAGCGGTTACAGGAGGATTCGATGTCAACGATGTTTGTCGTGAGCTGTCGGAAGGATTTCTGGTCCGCCACCGAGTTTTCGCCGATGGACGAAATCCGGGAGCTCGACTTGGACAACGGTAATGGCCTTGTCATAACGCCCGCCGCTTTTTTTGTAGGCTATGGCGCAAAAGCGGATCACGGTGCTCGTGCACGGCTACAACAACGAGCGACTCGATGTTCTCGGTTCGTATCGCACAATCGACGCGCAAATGCGGCTGCTTGGTTTTCTTGGAGCGGCGAGTCGACCGTACGATGCTCTCGTGGGCTTCGCTTGGCCGGGCGGTGCGACTGGTGTGTCGTTTCCCTTCGCCCGTGGCCGGGCCGATGACACCGCTCCGCGATTCGGCCGGCTGCTTGCGGATCTACGTGGCTGCGGAGCGACGGTCGATCTCAATACGCACAGCCTCGGTGCACATGTTGCGTTCGAGGCGCTGAGAGAAGCTTCGTCGCAGGTGGTGCGCAACGCCTGGAACTTCGCGTCGGCGGTCGACAACGAGTCGGTCGAACAAGGGGAGCGCTACTTCGACGCATCGAGGCAGTCGGCGTGCTTCTACGTCTTTCACTCCAAGAATGACCCCGTGCTACGGGTGTGGTATTCCGGGCCGGAGGATCCGCGCGCGATCATCGATCATTCACAGCTCGTCACGGTCATCAACTGCAAGGACGTCGTCACGTCACACGGGGGCTACCGTTCTAGCGGCCAGGTATGGTCGTTCATGGCGCAGGAACTGACGTCGCCAACCAACGAGCAGTTCGTGACGCTCAAGAAAACGCCTGAGGCGCTCACCGCGGTGTTTCGAGCCACCGGGGGCAGCTTCCGGGCTGCGGCAACCTACTGCAAGGCGTCGGTCGCCGGCAGGGAGTCGGAAGCGAGCGTCACCACGGCGGGGCTCGGAGAACGAGCGTTGAAGCAATTGACCTATTTTTTGGGTGTCTGATCAAGCCCCCGCACGGATCACACAATCTCCGACGGGCATCCAAATGTGCGCGCTCTCGACCGGTTTAGTCCGTCTCCCCGCCCCGGCCCGGGAGCGCCCGGTCGTATGCGGGCAGGGTCATCAGGCGCAGGTCCTCGACCGGGCCACCCACCGTGAAGTGGTAGAAGCTCTGCCACTCCATCGAGTCGATCCCGAAGACCTCCTGGACCGGGTCGTCGAAGTAACAGCCGATCCCCGTGGACCGAATGCCCGCCTCTTCGGCCTCGAGGTAGAGCACCTGCCCCACCATGCCGGCCTCCCAGAAGAGATTCCGGTAGAACGCCGCGCCATAGGTCGTCAGGCTGTCCCGGTAGTCGGCGATCATTCCGAGGCTGAACGCCCCGTCGCCGGCGATATCCTGGCCGCAGGAGACCCTGGCCGCCAGCGCTCGACAGTCGCCTTCCTGCAAGAGATACAGGGGGAGCCCCGGGGGACAAGCGGGCACCCGCTGCCAACGAAATCCTGGATGCATCACGCCCTTGAGGATCTCGATCTTGTCCGGATCCCGGGGTAGCGCGTAAAGTCCCGGGGACAGGCCATCGACGCGGTGGACGAATAGCCCGAGATGGATGCGCGGCCGCCACGGGATCGCATCCCAGGGCATGGCTCGCGGCTCTCGTGTCGGGATCAAGCGCGCGAGCATGCGGAAAAATGTGCCCTGTGAGATCGCGGTCGAGCCATCCATGGCCACCGCGCTGCGGCGGCCGAGGATCGCCTGCTCGGCGGTGAGTAGGCCCGAGTGGACGGGTATCTCGATGAGGGCCTCCTCTTCAGGAAACCCGGACCAATGTTCCGTGATCGACGCCTCTGTGCCCCGCGTGGCCCGCGTGACCTCGGCGATCACGGGCCACTCGACGGCGTGCCCGGGGCTCAGCCGATTGGCCCGGCCCTGCCACAGCACGCCGTCCACCCTCACCGAGTTCAATTCATGTGAAATCCTCGACGACAGTGCCGGCGCGACCAGGGCCAGGATCTCCGGCTCCTCCCGCTCTGCCTCCCCGAAGTCCCGGCTGAGTCCGAGGAGGCTCGCGAGGCTGCCATCGCCGACGCCATCGAGGAGCACCAATCTCCAACCGAGGGCGGCTGCCGCGATGCGCAGGGCGGCCAGCGCGTGCCCGACATCGTGCTGGCAGTACCGGAACGCGCGCTCGCCGTACTTCCAGGCCTCCCGCCAAGGCACGGACGACAGACCCACGAGGAAGCCCGCTTCAGGGAAGGGCGCGAGGATCTCGGTCCATCGCTCTGTGCCGAGAACCGCCCGCTGCTCGAGGGCGTGCGCCCTCGGGGCATAGTGGTACACGGCGGCCGTATCGCCGAGCCCCTCGATCGCGGGCAGAACGGCATAGCCCTCGGTCGGATGAAGGTTCCCGCTCGAGGGGTTGGCGCGCAAGGACCACGTGGCCTCGCCGAATCGCTTCCACGCGGTGAGAGACAGGGCGTAGCGGAAGAACAGCGACACCGACTCCAGCGACAGCGGCTCCGGCGCTACGGTCCCGCTGGCATAGAGATGCCGGTAGGGAAGCAAGCGGCCCGCTCGGGGCAGCGGGAGACGCACGAGGGGCGCTCCCGCGTAGCGCCGAAACGGATCGGGCTGCGTGGCCCAATCCATGTATCCGAGCGCGGCCGCAAACCGATGGAAGTGGTGCTTGGTGCGTTCGTGGTAGGCGACGACCACCTCTTCGGAAGAGGCATCACGTTCGAAAAGGCCGGTCCGTTCCGGCGGACCTGGCGGTCCCGATGATCGCGGAAGACGCCGGTACGAAATCATAGAAATCGTCGTGCTGCTGCAAAGCGCTCAAGGAGCGGCTTGGCGTTCATCGGCGGCCGTCGCAGATGCGGTGTCGGCATACCCGGGTGCCGGGCCGGTCATCGATAGGGGTCGACCGGGCTGATATCACTGTAAGCTCAGTGTGGCGTGTAATTCATCGAGCTCAGTATGAATGCCCTGATCGTCGCGCACCAGCAACCCGGCTGTCACCAACGCCTCTCGCTTTCCGCACGTCCGTTAGAAAGTCGGCCACCAGCTGCTCGACGGTGGTGAAGGTATTAAGGTTCCTCCAAATCCCCGAGATGTCGGTGGTCGCCCTTGCCGCGCTCGTTGTCATAACTTATCACCCGACGCCCCGCGTAGCCGTAGAAAAGGGAATACTTCAACCGGTGGGCGCTGCCCGACACCGGTTCCGGCACTGCCTAGATCGTCATCTCCACGATGGCGCCATCGTCGGGATGGATGGCTTTGTCGTGGAAGATGCGGGTGCGGGCACGATATGGCGCAATGTGCCGTAGACCAGTTATGGCGTCAAGTGACATAATTCCTTCGGCCAGTGCTGCCGGGTATGATCCGCGTCATGCGGGAGCGGTGGGCGAAAGACGATGGCAGGGGCTGGGTTCGGGAGGGGATGGCCCGTATGAGCAAGGCTGAATCACTCGTCGTCGTGCAGGCACGGCTGGGTTCGACCCGCCTGCCGGGCAAGGTCTTGATGGACCTCGCCGGCGAGCCGCTCATCGTGCGCATGGTCGAGCGCGTGGCGCGCATGAAGACCCCGGTGCGGATCGTGGTGGCTACGACGACCGATCCCGCCGACGATGCGCTCGTCTCGGTGTGCCGCGCGGCAGGTATCGAGGTCTTTCGGGGGCACCCGACCGATCTCCTCGACCGTCACCTGGCGGTCGCGTGCCGCTACACGGCGGTGGTGGTCGCCAAGGTGCCGTCCGACTGCCCGCTCGTCGATCCGGCGGTCATCGACGCGGTCTTCGCAGGCTTCGCGGAAGGAGACAGCGATTACACGAGCAACCTGCACCCCGCCTCATTCCCGGATGGCAATGATGCCGAGGTAATGACCGTCGAGGTCCTGGAGACCGCCTGGCGCGAAGCCCGATTGGATTTCGAACGCGAGCACACGACGCCGTTCATCTGGGAGCGGCCGGAACGGTTTTCATTGAGTAATGTCGCGTGGGAGGAGCGAGCCGACGGCCGCCCCGGCAGGGACTATTCGATGTCGCACCGCTGGACCATCGATTATCCCGAGGACTATGAATTCGTCCGGCGGGTATACGAGGCCCTGTATCCCGCCGATCCCGCTTTCGGGCTCTACGACATCCTGGACCTCTTGGGCCGCCGACCCGGGCTTGCGGCGATCAATGCGAAGTACGCCGGCGTCAACTGGTATCGCCATCACCTGCATCGGCTCCGCACCATCGATCCTGGAGAGACTCGCACCGTAGCATCCCGATGACACAAGAGGACGAAAAACACCTCGAAGCGCTCGCCCATCGCGTGCGCGGTCATATCGTCCGCATGGCGACCCGCGGGGGTTGCTTCATCGGGGCCTCGCTGTCGTGCGTGGATCTCTTGACGTATCTCTATGCCCGCTGGCTCAGATTCGATCTGGCGCGGCTAGAGGACCCCGAGCGCGATTATCTCTTGCTCTCGAAGGGACACGATGTCCCCGCGTTGTACGGGCTATTCGCCGAGCTTGGAGTCCTCGATCCCGCACGCCTCGAACGACACCTTGCGCCCGGCGACGACATCTACTGGCACCCGAACCGTAATATCCCGGGCGTAGAGTTCCATTCCGGCTCGCTCGGCCACCTGCTTTCGGTGGGCCTCGGCATCGCGCTCGACGTGAGGCTACGCGGCGGCCCGAACCGCGTGGTGGTGGTCCTCGGCGACGGGGAGCTGAACGAGGGATCGGTGTGGGAGGCGGCCCTGGTCGCGGCCGCCAAGGGGATGGACAACCTCGTGGCCATCGTGGACCGCAACGGCTTTCAGGCCAACGTCGCGACCGAGGACCTGATCCCGCTCGAACCCCTCGAAGAGAAGTTCCATGCCTTCGGCTGGGCGGCCTTGCGCATCGACGGCCACGACTTCGATTCCATCGAACGCGGCCTGGCGCGCATCCCGATCGCCCTGGGCCGGCCAAGCGCCGTCATCGCGGACACCGTGCGCGGCCAGGGCCTGCCGAGCTTGACGGCCCGCGCCGACCGCTGGTTCTGCAACTTCACCTCCGGGGAGGTCGAGATGCTTCTAGACGAGCTGGAGGGGACACGTCGAGCGGTGCTCGCGAGCGAGACCATCGTGGCGCGCTAGCGCCTGATCCATTGGCTAGCTGATGACCTACGAAGACGCCCTGCACCGTCTCGCCGAAGAGGACGAGCGCCTCGTTGTCATGACGGCCGAGAACCGGGCCGCGATCCGGAGACTGCCCGAGCGCTTAGGGCCGCGCTTCATCGATGTCGGGATCGCCGAGCAAACCATGGTCGGAATGGCGGCGGGACTGGCGCTGCGCGGCCGCATCCCGGTCATCCACGCGCTCGCGGCCTTCCTGACGCTCCGGGCCTTCGAGTTCATCCGCACCGATGTCGGGATCCCGGGCCTGCCCGTCAAGCTCGTGGGGAGCTTCCCGGGTTTCGTCTCGGAGGCCAACGGCCCGACCCATCAAGCCATCGAGGACGTGGCGCTCATGCGCGGCATCCCCAACATGAAGGTCTTCTGTCCCGCGGACCTCGATGATTTGCTGATCGGGCTCGATACGGTGCTCCTCGATCCCGCACCGTATTACATCCGCTATAACGCCCAGGGCCCGGTGGTCACCCACACCCCCGACTTCGCCCCCGGCCGTGCCGAGGTGCTGGCCGAGGGCCGGGACGCGACATTCTTGGCCTATGGCGTGCTGTTTCCGGAGTGTCACCAGGCGGCCGAGCGCTTGCGAAAAAACGGCCTGTCGGTCGGGCTCGTGAACCTGAGGACCTTGAAGCCGGTGGACTGGGATCTCCTCGTCGCCCTGGCCCATTCCTGCCGGCTTCTGGTGGTCGTCGAGGACCACTTCAAGACTGGCGGCCTGTACTCTATCCTGGCCGAGACCCTGCTCGAGGCCGGGGTCACGGCCGAAACACTGTGCCTGTCGCTCCCCGACCGCTGGTTCAAACCGGCGCTCTACCCGGCGCTCCTGGAGCACGAGGGCTACACGCCGGAGGCCTTGGCGCGCAAGGTCCTGGCCCGGCTCGAACGCCTCTGAGGAGAGCGCATGCCGAACCGAGTCCAATCCAACCCCGAACTGCCGTGCATCGAGCGCTCGGACGCCCTCTGGGTGCGGGCGCAAGGACTCGTCCCGGCGGGTACCCAGACGCTCGCCAAGGGACCCACGCAGTTCTCCCGGGGCGTGGCGCCCAAGTACCTCGCGCGCGGCAGCGGCGCGCGGGTGTGGGACGTGGACGGCAACGAGTTCCTCGATTTCAACATGGGCATCGGTCCCATCATCCTGGGCTATTGCCACCCGGTGGTGGACGAGGCCATCCGCCGCCAGCTCGAAGACGGGATCACCTTCTCGCTCATGCACCCCCTGGAGGTCGAGCTCGCGGAGCTCCTGCGCGAGGTCGTGCCCCATGCCGAATCGGTGCGTTTTTCGAAGACCGGCTGCGACGCGACGAGTGCCGCGGTGCGACTGGCGCGCGCCTACACCGGGCGCGAGCGGGTGCTGTGCTGCGGTTATCATGGCTGGCACGACTGGTACATCGCCGTGACCGATCGGGCCGCCGGCATCCCGGCCGCGACCGCCGAGCTGACCGGCACCTTCCGCTACAACGACATCGATTCGGTGCTCTCGGCGCTCAATACCGACACCGCCTGTGTGATCCTGGAGCCCTTCACCTTCGAGCGCGAGCAAGACGGTTTTCTCGCGGAGCTGCGGCGGCTCTGCGATCGGAATGGCGCGCTCCTCATCTTCGATGAGATGTGGACCGGTTTCCGCTCTGCCCTCGGCGGGGCCCAGGCGTTCCTGGGGGTACGCTCGGACCTGTCGCTGTTCTCCAAGGCCATGGCCAACGGCATGCCGATCTCGGCCGTGACCGGGCGACGGGACGTCATGTCGCTCCTGGAAAAGGACGTGTTTTTTTTTACCACCTTCGGGGGCGAGACCCTGTCGCTCGCCGCCTCGATCGCCTGCATCCGGCACCTTCGCGATCACGGCGTCATCGAGCACATCGCCCTGCGCGGTCAGTCGCTCCTGGATGGCTTGCAACGGATCATCGGGACGCTCGGGCTCGATTACGTATCGGTCACGGGCTATCCGTTCCGGACAGTCGTCGGTTTCGATAACCGTGCCGGCGATCCGCTGGTCATGAAGACCCTGGTGCAGCAGGAGCTGATCCGGCGCGGAATCCTGTGGGCCGGCATTCACAACCTCTGCGACGCCCATACGCCCGAAGACATCGACTACACGCTCGCCGCCTACGGCGAGGCGCTCGGCGTCCTCGAGGCGGCGGTCGATGCTGGGCGGGTCTCGGAGTCCCTCGAGGGGGCGCCGATCGAGCCCGTATTCCGCAAGACCGGCGGGTTCAATACCAAGCCGAGGGCGCAGGCACGGGAGGGGTGATGAGCACGACGGAACTCTTCTCGCTAGAGGGCCGGACGGCGATCGTGACCGGCGCGACCGGTCTGCTCGGCCGCGAGCACTGCCGCGCCCTGGCGGGGGCCGGGGCCCGGGTGGTGGCGACGGACCTCGATGCCGCCGCGTGCGATGCCTTGGCCGCCGAGATCGGGGGCAGTGCCCTCGGCCATCGCGCCGACGTGAGCGATCCCGAGTCCCTCGCAATCCTGCTGGCGGCGGTGCTTTCGATCACAGGAAGGGTGGACGTGCTCGTCAACAACGCGGCGCTGAACGACCGCTACGAGGACCCGTCCACCGCGCCGGAATCGTCGCGCTTCGAGCGTTACCCGCTCGAGCTCTGGGAACAGGCCCTCAAGGTCAACGTGACCGGGATCTTTCTCTGCTCACAGGCGATCGGTGCGCACATGGCCGAGGCCGGGCGCGGCAGCATCATCAATATCGCCTCGACCTACGGCGTCGTGGCCCCGGATCAGTCGCTCTATCTCGACCCCGAGGGCCGCCGGCGTTTCTACAAGTCCCCCGCCTACCCGACCAGCAAGGGCGCGGTGCTGGCCTTCACCCGCTTCCTCGCGGCCTACTGGGGCGCTAGCGGTGTGCGCGTCAATGCCCTCTCACCTGGCGGGGTCGAGAATGGCCAGGACGATTTCTTCGTCGCGGAATACGGCCGCCGCACGCCGCTTGGCCGCATGGCGGCGCCCACGGACTATCGAGGCGCGCTGGTGTTCCTGGCCTCCGAGGCCTCGGCCTACATGACGGGGGCCAACCTCATCGTGGACGGGGGCTTCACCGCCTGGTAGGTTTCACAATCTGGTAAAAGGGCTTTGCGACGATCCGCATTGGCATTGCACTAGGTACGGCGCGTTGGGCGCGCTGCCGGCGCGACCCACCAAGACGCCACAGGCATAGCGTATTTCAAGGCATATACCAGGCGCGGTCACAGCGGGCGGACCCCCACCCGACCCTCCCCCGTCCGCGAAAGCGCGGACAGGGGAGGGTTTCCAATCCCCTCCCCTGCGTAGCGGGGGAGGGTCAGGGTGGGGGGAAGCGCGTACGTATATCTTGCGTCCGGCAAGGCAAGAGACAAGCAGGAGGGGCCATGGCAATCGTCGATATCGGGGCGCGCAGAATAGGCGACGGCGAGCCCGTCTACATCATCGCGGAGATCGGCATCAACCATAACGGTGCGCTCGGCCACGCCAAGACGCTCATCGCCGGCGCCAAGCGCGCGGGGGCCGACATGGCGAAATTTCAGAAGCGCAATCCCGAGGTGTGCGTCCCCAAGGATCAATGGGGCGTCGAGCGCGACACGCCCTGGGGCCGGATGAGCTACATCGATTACCGGTTCCGGGTCGAGCTCGGGCTCGAGGATTACCTCGAGATCGACCGTTATTGCCGCGATCTCGGGATCGACTGGACGGCCTCGTGCTGGGACGAAGATTCGATCGAGTTCATGGAACGCTTCGATCCGCCCTTCTACAAGCTCGCCAGCGCCTCCCTGACCGATCTGCCCTTACTTCGCAAGGCACGCGCGACCGGGCGGCCGGTCATGATCTCGACCGGGATGTCGACGGCGGAGGAGATCCGAACCGCCGTCGAGGCCGTCGGTCTCCACGGTCCCGGTGGGCGGCCCGGACTCTTCATCGCGCACTCGACCTCGACCTACCCGTGCAAGCTCGAAGAGCTGAACCTGCGCATGATCCCGAGCCTGAAGGCCGCCTATCTCGAGGCCCCGATCGGCTACTCCGGCCACGAGACCGGCCTCGCCCCCACGGGCGCGGCGGTGGCCCTGGGCGCCAGCTTCATCGAGCGCCATATCACGCTCGACCGCGCCATGTGGGGCACCGATCAAGCGGCCTCGGTCGAGATCGGGGGCTTCGAGCGCCTGGTGCGAAACATCCGCGACATCGAGACGTCGCTCGGCGACGGCGTCAAGCGCGTCTACGACAGCGAGCTGCCCGCGAGGCGCAAACTGCGCCGCGCGCGTGCGCAATAACATGGAGTCCGCTGGGATGACTCGTTCCGCCGCACGGCGGGCGCCGCGGCGTAGCCGCGCCCAGCACGTTTGCCGAGACACCGCCAGGTGTCGCTGCGGTGGCGCGTGTTCGGCGCTTGGTACAACGCGGCCGAAATACGGCTCCCCCCGCCAGGATCGACAGGCGTCGATGATGCGGCGTCGCCCCGTTTAGCCGCGCCGCCCGAAACCGCGACCCGACCGGTGTCGGCCCGGGTGATACCCGGCCACGGTGACGCTGCCGGGGGCGCCGTGGTGTCTGAACGCCTGCACGATCAGCCTGTCCTGTCGTCTTACGAAGACGCCGGCTACCTGGTCCGCACGGTAGGTCGTAGCCTCATGCTCGAAAGATGCGCGATAAGCTGTCACCGATCAACAAGTTGCGTTAGGCTCCTCGGATCCACCGCCTGCGAGCGCGCACGCATGGCTCGTTGCATGTAAAATGTGACATTCATCACAGAAAAACTGGGATGGACGGATCGTGCAACAGACCTGGTTTGCAGCATTCGGCTGCCCGTAGCGTGCTCGTCCGTCGCACCTGTCAATACCTGGGAAACAAAGGACTCCCTATTATGCAATCGAAACCCGCCGGCGACTTCCGGTTCCGGCCCTTGTCGAAGGTACGGCTACTCGTCCTCCTCTCGTTTTTCGCCGGTCTTTCCCAGACGCTACTCGCGGCGACTCCCGGCATGGAAGGCCGATGGGGACCTCGCATCAAGTTCAGCACGGTCCCGATATCCGCGGCCGTTCTCCCCAACGGCAAGTTGTTGATCTTCTCTTCGTGGGACAGATTTGACTTCACATCCGGCAAGGGCGCGCGGGATAAGACTTACTCCAATCTCTACGACCCCGCCACCGGTAAGGTCACCGAGTTTCGCGTGACACAGACCAAGCACGACATGTTCTGTCCGGGCACCACCTTGCTGGAGGACGGGCGTCTCTTGGTCAACGGCGGCGGGCCGCACGTAACCACCACGAGCATCTACGATTTCAATCGTAATCAATGGGTGCGCCGCGCGAGCATGAGCCGCCGTCGCTGGTACAACGCTTCGACCACGTTACCCGGCGGCGGGGTGTTTACGCTCGGCGGCATTCCGGACGATGGCGTCGGCGAGCTGTGGACCGCCGGTGCCGGCTGGAGCGTGCTGGCCGGTGCACCGGTCACGCCCATGACCGTGGACGCGGGAACAAACATGCCCCGCAGCGGGGAGCATCTCAAGGTCCTGGTCGCGCCCAACGGCAAACTGTTCGCCGCGGGTCCCACGCCCAATATGCAATGGTACGACACCGCCGGCGGCGGGAGTGTCCAGTTCGCCGGCCGTCGCGGTGATGACATCTACGCACAAAACAACGTGACGGTCATGTTCGACGTTGGCAAGATCCTGACTGCGGGAGGCAGTCCACGCTACGACGCCGCCTCCGGAGCGCACCCCCCGGCGAGCGCCAACGCTTACGTGATCGATATCAATAGCGCCGTCAGCACCAGGAAAATCGCATCGATGCAACACGGTCGTAGCTATGCCAACGGTGTGATATTACCCGACGGGCGGGTCCTGGTGGTGGGGGGGAACGGCACCGGCAAAGCATTTTCCGATGCCGACGCCGTCTTTGTCCCGGAGATGTTCAATCCGGACACGGAGACGTGGACCCCGATGGCGAGGCAGGCTACGCCGCGGACCTACCATTCAACGGCGCTATTGTTGCCGGATGGCCGGGTGTTCTCGGGTGGCGGTGGCCTATGCGGGAACTGCGGCGTCAACCATGCCGATGGGGAGATCTACAGTCCGCCTTATCTTTTCCGGGGGCCGCGTCCCGTCATTCGAGGCGCGCCTCCCGTCGTCGGTTATAACGCCCCGTTTTCGATCGCCACGACCGGCGGCGTGGGTCGGTTTACGTTCGTGCGCCTGTCGTCGACAACGCACACCGTCAATACGGACCAACGGTTCTTGCCGCTCAAATTCGTGCGCAAAGGCGGCGGTTCGTTTACCGTCACCTCACCCTTGAACACCAACATCGCTCCGCCGGGCTACTACATGCTGTTCGCGCTCAGTGCGACCGGCGTGCCGTCGGTCTCCAAGATCATGAAGCTCAGCGGCACGGGCGCACCCGTGAGCAGCGGCGGCCGCTTTCGTTACGTCAAGCTGGAGGAGGTTTCGGAGGTCAGCGGCAGGCCCTGGGGCTCGGCGGCGGAGCTCAATGTCCTGGACAGGGGCGGCAATACCATCGGCCGGAAGGGTTGGGTGGCGAGCGCGGACAGCGCGGAGACCGCAAATTCGCCGCCTTTTCCGGCGGCCAACGCCATAGACGGCAAACCGAGCACCTTCTGGCACACGCGATTTGTCGGTGCGAGTCCGCCGCCGCCGCATTGGTTGGTGGTGGACATGGGGAGGAGCCATCCGGTGGGCGGTTTCCGTTACCTGCCGCGGCAGGACGGTTCATCCAACGGCCGGATCGCCCGCTATAAATTCTATGTAAGTGCCAACGGCGTGAACTGGGGGAGGCCGGTGGCGCACGGGACCTTCGCCAACAACAAAAGCGCGAAGACGGTGACCTTCGGCGCCGCGCTATCCAACAAACGGTCGGCGGTGACGAACCTGGGGAACCAGACCGATATGGTGGGGACGAACATCAATCTTGCCATCGGCGCGAGCCATCCGAACGGGACACCCTGATAGCGCCACGCGCCTGCCGGCGGGGTTATCGATCAACGCCGGCACGGGGGTCATCACCGGCACCGTGAGCACGACCGGCGCCTCGACCGTAACCGTGACGGTCAGCGACGGCAAGGGCGGCACTACTCCAACGAGTTTCACCTGGACGGTGACGAGCCCAACCAACCGCCGGTAGTGACGAATCCAGGGAACCAATCCAGTGTGGTGGGGGCGAACGTCAATCTCGCCATCGGCGCGAGCGATCCGAACGGGGACACGCTGAGTTACAGCGCCACGGGTCTGCCGGCGGGGTTATCGATCAATGCCGGCACGGGGGTCATACCGGCACCGTGAGCACGGCCGGCAGCTCGACCGTCACCGTGACGGTAAGCGACGGGAGAGGCGGCACTGCCTCTACCAGCTTCAGCCTGCGGATCAACGATGCATTGGCGCTGGATCCGATCGCCTCGCCGCCGCAGACGGCCGGAACCCCGGTGAGTTATACGCCGGTACCGCACGGCGGCGTCAACCCGAGGTTCTCGTGGTCGTTTGGCGACGGTACCGGAGCGACGGCGCCGGCCAGGACGCCTGGCGCGACCCATACGTTCGCCCAACCCGGACGCTACACGGTGACGGTGACCGCGACGGACGATGTCGGTGCGAATGTCGTGCGGGAATTCGTTCAGGCGGTGCACCATCCCTTGACGGCAACGCCGCCGACGGTATCGATGAGCATCGCCTATGAAGGCCATGGATTGGTGGTGTTCGATTCGGCCGGCTCGCAGGCTTTCGTCACATTGGAGTCGATGGGACTGTTTGCTACGGCTCGCCCCCACGACCGGCGTCGAGACGGGGCGCGTCCGCGGTGGGACCGAATCCACGTCATCTGTCGGTCAGTGCGGACGGTACCCGGGTGTTCGTTTCGCGGTTCATCACGCCGCCTGTGCCGGGAGAGGCGACCGCCGCCCCGAACACGAGCGGTCGCGGTGGCGAGGTCGTCGTGGTCGATAGCTCGTCGCTGGCGATCGCCAAGACGGGTGGTGCTTCAGCACAGCGAAGCGACCGATACCACGGCCGGCGGGCGCGGAATGCCGAACTATCTCGGTCCGGCGGTGATCGCGCCCGATGGCCGGTCGGCTTGGGGACCGTCCAAGCAAGACAAGATCAAACGCGGCACACTGCGCGACGGCCGCCACCTGACCTTCGAGACTACCCCGACTTCCGCAACTCGGGCCAAGAAAGCCAGTAACCTGTTGATTTTGCGATCATGGGGTCGCAAAGGTCGGCACTACAAGGTCATGTTTTGGTTAGGCCACGAGGGCGGCGTTGGAGGTGATCTTGGGGGGTGACTGTTGAGGTAGTAGCAATCTCATCTGAGACAAGAGGAGACGCTGATCAGGGTCGGGTTGTGTGTAGCGAGGTAGGATGAGGTAGCGCCCATCGGTGGTGGGTAGATGAACATCGACCATCTGCATGGCCGCAAACTTTTCCAGTACCGCTCTCGGGGTTAATCCCGGCGCCAGTGCGCGTAGCCGGTGTTTGAGGGTTCCCTGAAGGCAATACGCCATGAAAGCGACGAAGATGTGCGCTTCGATACGGCGGTCCTTCTGGTGATAGATCGGGCGGATGGACAAATCGCTCTTGAGCTCTTTGAAGGCCTGCTCGATCTCGGTCAGTTGGATGTAGTACTGCCACAAGCGAGCGGGAGGTTCTCT
>JALZID010000238.1 GCA_030860485.1 Pseudomonadota bacterium
CCCACCCCAAGAAATGGGTGTGCATGGACATGGAGTGCGACGCAGGCTGCGGGATCGTGCCCTTCCGCTACAAGCACAAAAGCTTCGTCAACGCGTTGCAATGGGCCATCGGTCTGGAGCTGTTCCTCTTGGTCCGAGACCCCTGGCGGGTGTTCTTGACGACCGACCATCCGAACGGCGCGCCGTTCGCGACCTACCCGCATCTGATCCGACTCCTCATGGACCGGGGTTTCCGCAACGAGAGGCTCGCGACCATCCACCCGGACGCCGCGGCCCTCTCGACCTTGGGCTCGATCGATCGTGAATACTCCCTCTATGAGATCGCCGTCATGACCCGCGCGGCCCCGGCCAAGAGCCTGGGCCTCGCCGATCGCGGGCATCTCGGTGCCGGTGCCGCGGCCGACATCACGGTCTACAAGGCAGAGCGGAACCGCGAGCGCATGTTCGAGCGACCCGAATACGTCTTCAAGGACGGCCAGCTAGTGGCCCGCAAGGGCAAGATCGTGAAGGTCACGACCGGCACGACCCACGTCATCCGGCCCGAGTACGATCGCGGCATCGAAGGACGCCTGCGCGACTACATGGCGCGCTACCAGACGGTCGGCATCGACAACTTCGCGGTCGGCGACGAGGAGATCGTCGGGGAGGAGCGCGGCACGCTCTCCATCGTGCCGACGAAGCGGCGCGCATGAAGGTCAACGGCGTTTACATCGACGACACCTTCGCCGAGGCCTTCCCGATGAAGGCCACGCGCATCATCATCACCGGCATGACGCTCAAGTGGGCCTATCGCGCCGCCAACTCCCTCATCGGTTTCGCCTCCTCGGTGATCGCCTGTGGCTGCGAGGCGGACATCGAGTGTGAGCTCGACCCCGAGGAGACCCCCGATGGGCGGCCCGGGATCGCGGTCATCGTGTTCGCGATGTCCACGAAACAGCTCGCCGATCAGGTGTTGAAGCGCGTCGGGCAGTCGGTCATGACCACGGCCACGAGCGCCTGTTTCTCGGGGTTGAGATGCGAGCCCTCCATCAAGCTCGGGATGGCGCTGCGCTTCTTCGGCGACGGCTATCAGATCTCGAAGAAGCTGAACGGGGTGCGGTACTGGCGTATCCCGGTCATGCACGGGGAGTTCGTGTGCGAGGAGAAGACCGGGGTCGCCAACGCCATCGGCGGCGGGAATTTCCTGGTTTTGGCCGAGGACTATCCCTTCGTCTTCATCACCGGCCGCCAGCTCGACCACTGGCACACCGGGAGCATGACGCGCCGCGCGACCGTGCTCGACGCTCTGGAACCCGAGCCCGTCATCAGCATCCACCCCGAGGACTTGAACCAGATCGGCGCCCTGCCCGGAGATATGATCAGGATCGATTCCCGGCGCGGAGCATCGAGGGACGCGCTCGATCCGATACCGGTATGCAGCGCGGTTCTGTGTTCATGGCCTTCTGCTACACAGAAGCCGCCGCCAACCTCCTGACCACCGAGGCCCTCGACCCCTACGGCAAGATCCCGGAGTTCAAGTTCTGCGCCGTGCGCGTCGCCCGCGTCGGCGGCCTGCCGGAGAAGGACAGCGCGCTGTCGTTCGCGTCGGTGGACGCCGGCCCGAAAGGCCGGGATGGGTGGAGCGGATCCCGGCGTAATCCGCCTCGCAGGCTGGGTTTCGTTCCACTAACCTTCCTGCTCCGAAGGTAGAGAAAGCAGTTCCATCAGGGCGCCGTAGTCCACCGGCTTAACCAGGTGGGCATCGAACCCGGCATCCTTCGACTGGCGGCGGTCATCTTCCTGCCCCCATCCGGTCAAGGCGATCAGCGCCATGGTCTTGCCCCACGGCTGCTCGCGGATGCGGCGGCAGGCGTCGCAGCGGTTTCAACCGCGGCAAGCCGATGTCGAGCAGCACCACATCGTGACGGAACCACTCGGCGGCTCCACCGCCTCCTGGTGTGTGGCTTGGAATCATCAGGCATCCCTGCCTATGATGTGTGAGGATGGGGCGTATCCTATTATCCTAGGGGCGTATCCTCTTACCCTTACGTCAGCTAGTCACGGAAAAACGGTAGGGGGAATCGCCCTTCAAGGCGATACAACACACTGATCCCTACAAGGAAATCAGACGCCTCTTCCGTGAGGCCGACGCCCACAAACGGTTCCAAATACAGATTCTTCGACAGTGGTGCGGTGGTAATGAACTGCAGGGTGGCGAACTCCCGGGCAGAGCCGACGCTCTCTTCCCCATTAACTTCCGTGCGCCTCACGGCGGCGCCAGCTAAGACCGTAGAGATACTTACCTTGTCATTCAGTGAGAACCCCATGCCGATGGAGTAAGGGATTTGATCCCCGGGATCGATCCCTCGCTGCTCTAGCGTCGCCGTGTACCCTAACGAACCGAAGAAGACCACCGGGTCAATTGTCTTGACCAGCGTTACCCCAGCCCCTACATTCCAGTGCCCGGCGTTTAGTGTTAGTGTGTTTAGTCTTAGTCCTCTATCCTCATCGCCGGTCGGAGACTGACCAAGCAGAAACAGAACTACATCCGGGCGGATTGCCTCTTCACGCCAAGCCGCGTACCTCAGCGACCCGCTGATGTTCCCTAACCCCACATTGTCCGTTCGGGTTCGGGTGGATCCGACTACGAAAGGTGAAGAGCCCTGTTCTTGCTCGATAAAGGCGAACGGGACCCCCAAAACGAATTCCAAGTCCTCGGCAAGGCCGTAGCGCGCGGTGAGACTGGTATTCACCGAACGAGTTTCGAATTTAAAGATATTTTCCGAAGTATCCTGGGCATAGGAGACACTAACTTCAAGCTGGAGTTCGCCCGGCTTAAACAAAAGCTTCTGCTGGCGTAAAAATTCATCCAACTGTGCTTTCGCCTCTTCGGCCTCTTTTTCACGGTCCCCGCGGGAGATTGAGTCGGCTGGCTGCGCTGCTGCGCCCGGTTTTGTCTCCACTTGCGCTGCGCCTGCGGCTTGCTTTGGCTCAGGCCGGAGTGGTGCCTCTTTATCTAGAAGCAACCGCATCTGGGCCTTGAGGGCTTCCAGTTCCTGCCTGAGTTTTTCGTATTCCTTTCTTGAAACCTGGTCATCTAAACGCTTCTCATAAGCATACGAGACCCCGTTGCCGGCAAGTATCAGTATCAGACCAAGAAATGTTGCCGCGATAAAAACCGAAGCTTGTTTCATCAATTCGTACTCATCGCACGTTCCTTGCCCGGAGTTTTGTTGTCCCGAAAAGTGACAAACGTTTATCTCGGTCGCGCGGCCATGTTAACCGTGAATGCTCCAAGGCGATCGAACCTGTGGACCACCGTGCGCAATTCTGGCTCGGCGTAGTCATCTGGCCAAACAAGGGCCAGCGGATAGGTTAGAATATCTTCCTCCCCGGGTTTGCCCAAGACAAACACCACCCCCCCATATTCGCTTAAAAAGCGTGCGGTGCTCATCCTAAGGTTGCCACGGCTGGGATCGGCCAGAAACACCCGGTCGCCAGCAATCCCGCGCAAGACGGCGAAATGGTGATAATCGGATGGGTGGAGATAGACGATAACGGGTGCGACCAGTTCCCTGAGTTGCGCGAGGCTCAATTGGACGCCCGCCCCCCGATATCCCTTCTGCTGGGCCACGTTTTTGAGGTCCAAGAGGGAAAACCCGCTTCGCTTCTTGCGCGCGAGTTGTTCCGGGGTGAGCTTCTCGAGCTGGATGTCCAACAGATCGAGTAGCTCTTGTTCCGAGGTCTGCTCCCCGTAATAGTAGCTCATGAGGGTGGCCAGGGCCGCAGCGCCGCAGGAGAAGTCAAGATGCTGCCTGACCACGTGTACATCGCGTAGCTCTTTAAGGGTGTGCCGTTCTTTAGTGATTCCCGTTGTACGGGGGAAACCCGCGATCGCGATCCCTTCTTCGGCCACACTCACGCCCACTATAAACGCGTGCAGAATCAGCCCCCACCCGAGAAATTGCCCTATCCTCTTCAATCGGCTCGACCTCTTCTCTGTAGGCTACAACCGTACCAGGGGGCGGAACGGATTTGGGTTCCCGACTCTACGAGTCATGAGTCGCTGAAGCAGGAGATGCCAAAGGCGTGAGTGCCCATACGCGTCAGAGGAATCTCCGCAGGCCTCAATTCCCGAGGAACTTTCGGGACAGACACATTATGTGCCTAACTGACACAGTCACGATAAGTTTGTTTTGGAGAGTCGACTCCAGGGAAATGTTTGTCTATTAAAGAGACGAGCAGTTAAACCCCCCCGCATGGGGCCCCTACGCCATTAACTACTAGATAGGCGCCAGGCTATCGACCCGCTTAAACAAATCCGATGTCAGCTGTGATAGTTTGCGGGTGAATTTACGCCGCGTAAATCGCGATTAATTGCCCTACTCGCAGATTGGCTGCCGCCGAGAAGAAAGCGGTAAGGGACCGCGCACGGCCCCTTACCTTGCCGCATCCCTAAATGCATGCCGGTTCTGCTATAATAGACTGATACATATCAGAGGGTGACACATATCAAGCCTAGGATGTCTATTGTACATACGACAGTCGGGGCAGTGATGGTAACACTTCCACCAGTTGCAGCCGCAGTAACACTAGTACTGTTAATAGCAGTAGCATTGCAGCTGTTTTCTACGCAAGCTCCTCCCGTTCCCTCGATGGAGGCCAGTTGGTCCTCTGGCATAGCGGTGAAGCCGGTGGACAGCTGGCTCAGGGCGCGGAAGTCTTCAGCCATCGTCGCCGGCGCAGCAGCGAACGCGGCTACCAGTACGATACCTAAAAAAGAATGACGAAGCTTGTTCATGGTTTATCCTCACCTTGTAGATCGATGGATTTAGTAGAGTTTAGTTGATGTAAGTAAGACGCCATGGAGCTATCGAAAGCCGCCCACATATTCACCCTCCCCTCGATCCTGTCACTCCATTAAGAAGTGCGAGCAGAACCAAGGTGATTGACTCCCGGTATTTCTCAAAGCTGTCGCTTACAGTACCCTGCCAGGCAGGAATTGTGCCGCGCAAAAACCAATAATTCGCGATTATCCCATTATGCTATTGTTTTATAGAAACATTTACACAGGCTGTAGGAGGTCTGTGGCAGCTTGGACCGGTCGTGACAGGGCAATTTCGCCTGGGCGCTCGACGTAGCTGTGGGAATCTATCACTTTTCTGAAACGTTTGCCATTCCCTAAGGGCCGATCCTAGTTTTTGTCCATGGGTCTTATGGTTACGGTTGCTCCGCCAACTGATAAAGGTTCAAGTTCTGCCAAGTTACCGAGAGGCTGGGCAAACCGACCACTTTCCCCCTTAAAATCAAAGGCATTGACGGGGATTTTAAAACGATTGCCCAGTGATTGAGAAGTTACAGCAGTCGCGCGAAATTTGCCGGTCGATAACAAAGTGTAAAGTTCCTGTTACGATCTCCAAGAGGCCGCGCATTTTTCAACTTAACTTTCAACGCGAAATGTACTATATGGCATGTGGAAAGTTTGCTTTACAAGCGCTCGGCTGTAGCGCCGTCAAACGTTGCGGCCGCTTGCCGATCCCCGCCTCATCGCACTCGTCATCCAGCATATCAAAGAGCCACGTGTGCCCAGTCCGTGAGGATGACAAGCGCGTCACGTGGGGAACGGGGATAGGCCCGCGCGACAGGCTTCCAATCTTTGCTTCCCGAAGGCGCGCGATGGCCCGCTCGCCTATGACCAAGCGAAACCGCCGTGCCCATGCGAGGGTATGTTCCTGTACGGCTTCGAGGTGCGGGTTCACTTCCGGGGCAAACGGACAGTAGAGTTGTTGGGGCGCCACGATATCGGAATTCTTCATGACACTAGCCCTCTTCAATACGGCCGAGCTCAAGTCCGGCGAACCGCGATCCTCGGTACGTCGGACAAGTAAAACCCTTGCGCCAAAGCCACCCCCATCTCTTCAAGCAGCTGCAACGTAGCAGCATCCTCCACGCCTTCGGCCACGACCGTCTTGCCGTAGCAGTGGATCATGGTGGTGATGGCACGAACGAAGTCGCGATCCTGCGCGTCTACGGCGAGCCCCTTCACCAGCGACTGGTCGATCTTCACGAAGCTCGCGGGGAGCTGCTTCAGGTAATAGAGCGAGCTGAAACCGGAGCCGAAGTCATCCACGGCAAAGCGGACCCCGAGCATGACGAGCGCATCCATGATCCGCCGCGCCTGGGCCATATCGGCGATCATGGCCGTCTCGGTGATCTCGAAGATGAGCCGCAGAGGGTCCAAGCCCCCTTTAACCACGGCTGTCTTGACC
Source organism: Pseudomonadota bacterium (assembly GCA_030860485.1). Lineage (NCBI taxonomy): Bacteria > Pseudomonadati > Pseudomonadota > Pseudomonadota bacterium. The sequence continues at coordinate 6,249 of JALZID010000238.1, forward strand.
TTCTCCGCCCAGCGCCCGTCTGCAAGCGCTGCCGTCGAGAGATTCACGGACAGAGACTGCACAGCATTCGAGGCGAGGACCTCTACGGCCAGGCGCGCCACGTAACAGTCGATCTCATAACCCAGACCGGCCCGCTGCGCCGCGGGCAAGAACTCGCCGGGATAGACGATCCGGCCGTCCTCGAGCCGGAGCCGCAGGAGCGCCTCGTGGAATACCACCCTCCCGCTCGGGACCTCGATCACCGGCTCGTACTCGAAGAACAGATGGCCCTCGACGAGCGCGCGAGATAAAAGGTCCTTCCAATGGACACCACCCGCTAGCGCACCGGCATCCTCATGCTCGTGGGCGAACATCCGGAAACAGGAGCGCCCGGCGCGCTTGGCCTCGTACATGGCGAGGTCCGCGTGAGTGAGCAGCTCCTCGGAATCGCTGCCGTGCTGGGGCAGGAGCGCGATCCCGATGCTGGCGCCGGTACGATAGCGACGCTCGCCATAGACGAACGGCACCTGGGCCACGCGCTCGTTGATCTGGCGCGCGAGGGCGGCGGCTCCGTAGGCATCGGTATTCGGCATGAGCATCGCGAACTCGTCCCCGCCCAATCGCGCGACGGTGTCGGATTTACGCGCCCGGGCGCGCAACTCCTCGGCGACCAAGCGCAGCAGCGCGTCGCCCGCGGCATGACCGCTCGTGTCGTTGATCTCCTTGAAGTGGTCGAGGTCGAAGAGCAAGACAGCGGCCACCATACCGCCGCGAGCCGCCTGGTCATAGGTACGCTTCAGTTCCTCGAGGAAACGGTGGCGGTTGACGAGCCCGGTCAGGCCGTCGTGGTTGGCGAGCCAGCGCATGCGCGATTCCGCCTCCACCCGATCGGTGACATCGAGGCCGACCGAGAGCACGGCGGTGCCGTCGCTGTGCTCCTCGCGGAGTGGTGTGTGCACCCACACGATCTGCCGGGACTCGCCGTCCCGCCGGGACAGTGGATACTCTTGCTCCAGACGCCGCCCGCCGGTCTGGGTCAAGGCCTCGAGTCCCGCCAGGACCTCCCGGTGAGCCTCCACATCCCCAATCAAGTCCACGAAGCGCCGTCCCTTCAGCTCGGAGGGGGAAAACCCGGTGAGCTGTGCCGCGAGCTCGTTGGCTGCCTGGATCACACCGTAACGCGTCTGCGTCACCACCAGCACCTGGGCGGAATCGAGGAGGCCGCGGACGAAGTCGCGCTCGACGGCGAGCTCCTGGCTCTTGGCCGAAATGGCGCGTGCATTCTCTTCGAGCTGGTCGGAGAGCGTCGCGGCCGTCTCGTACAGGACATCGACCTCGTCGCGAAACTGCGAGGCGTGCTTGGATGCCGAGAGATCGGCCCGCGCCCGGTCGTAGGCACCCTTGGCCAGCAAAGGCAGCGTCCTGGCCAGCCGCCGCAGGCGCCGCACCGGGAGGGTCGCGAGGTACAACAGGATCAGCTCGGCCACCCCGAGCGCCCCCGCCGTCGCGACGAATCCTTGATACGCGGCGGCGCGGATGGCGGCCAGGCGCGCGCTGACGTCGGCGATGAGGACCACAAACCCGGCCTCGGCCGGGATGAACTCCGCGAGCGGCACGCGATGCACCTCGTAGCTCGCGCCCCGCCATTCTACGAGCCGGCCGTCGTTCAAGGCCGCGGGATCGGGGACATCGCCGCTCAGATCCTCGAGCAAGGACCTAATCCGGCTGCTCTCCGTGAGCGCCGGCACCACCGCCCCCCAGGCAGGCAGGTGCGCGCCACCGTTCCCGCCGGCCGGTACGACGATGGCGAGATCGGCTCCGGTCAAGGCCCGGAACTCGATGACGAGGTCGGCGATGGACTGGCCGACCGCCAGAACCGCGACGTCTTCGGCCCCCGCCAGCACGGGCACGAAGGCGCTCAAGAGACACAGCGGCTGGCAGGCCAGGAGCGTCACCGGGGCCTCCTCGCGCCGCACCTCGGCGAGCGCCCGACGCAGGCGCGGCTCGGGCAGGTCCTCCGCCTCGGTCTGTGTCCACCGCCACACGCGCTCGTCCTGGCCCTTGCCGCCGGCCAGGAAAAGCTCGATGCGCTGGACCTCCAGCTCATACCCCAGGCTCGCGTAGCGAGCCGCGGCGGTCACGGCCGCGAGCCGCTCGCGGTTGCCCGACTTGATGGCGTCCCCGAGGTCCCCCATCGACGGGATGGCGCCCGCGAGCCGCACCAGGCGATCCGAGGTCCCTCTGAACAGACCCCCGATCTGCTTGCGGTACGACGCCACCTCAGCGGCCCGTTGCGCCCGGAACTGCTCGGTCAGGTGATACTGGCTGAGGGCGTAGAAGGCGGCGGAGAGAAACAGCAGGAGACCACTCAGCCACAGGAACGCCTTCCAGTGAAGACCGAGGAAGCGCTGCTTTCGAAATTCGGGCATCAGGTTTCGTTCGCGCAGGGCTATGGAACAGCCCCAGCGATCGAGTCACAGACCCTATTAAAATCGGTAGGAGAACATTATGGTGAACAGGTCCCAGTGACCATCGCTCACCTCGCGCACCCGAGCGGGGTCGTTGATGCCCGGATTATCGTCGAATGACAGCAAGCCGGTGCCGTCGACGTTGTGATATTCCGCGGCCACGAGCCAATCGTCCAGAAATTCCCAGCGCAGGCCGAACGTCAGGTCCTTGGCGTAGAAGCGATGCCGCGGCAGCCCCGTGCCGCGTGCCGTTCCACTCCCATCATGGTCGTCGGCATTGGCGAAGAAGGCGTCGTAGCGCGCAAGCGCCGACCAACGCGGCGCGAAGCGGTACTGGGCCTGGAGGTAATAGCTTTCGGAGGTGTTGTCGACGACGAACTCGCGGGCCACCGGGTCGGGGGGGAGAACTGGGAAGATACCCGTTCGGTCGATATTGAACCGAAGGTATTCTGCCGTGAAGCTCCAATCCTCCAGGTTGACTTGTGCCGAGACAAGCGGCGCAAAAAGCTTGATGTTTCCCGTAGAAAACGGCGCTGAGGTGGGCTCGAAATCGAGGTCGATGTCGACAACGGTGAGCAACAGTCGGAACCGGCCTTCCTGCCACTCGTAGCCCCCCCGGCCGATGAGCAGGGGCCGCCCCCCCAGAGATCCCTCCACGGCCGGGTTCCCGGCCAGGAAGCGGACGAGGGCCGGGTCGCCGAGGCCCAAGAGCTCCGAGATCAATAGCTCGGTGGAAACGGCATGGTCACCGAAGCGGTACCGGCCGTACAGGATCCCGCCGTCGGAGGACAGCTCGGGGCTCCGTAGACCGAGCGAATCGAAATAGATCGACTGCGGCAGGAGCACGCCGGGCCGCGTCCAGATCGCATCGCGGGCCTCGTTATAGAAGCCGAAGGGGTTCTTCACGCGGCCCCCGCGGACACCGAATGTCAGGTCCTCGCTAACCGGGAGACTGAGATCGAGGTTGGCGTAATCGAGCCGAAAATCGCCTTCGTCGGAGCCTGCCGTGTCGCGGTAGATGCCCTGCACGGCAAAGAGAAGGTTCGGCAAAGGGTGGCCCAGCACGTTGAGCCCGAGCTCGGTGAACTCCAGGCTCCCGTCGCCCTGGCTGTTGCCGAAGAAGTTGTTGGCGGAGGTATAGGTATACCCCTGACTCGCGAACCCATGCATCTGGAAGTCGCGGAACCCGAGGTCGATGGCATGAGTCGGTGGCGCTAGACCAATCAGTAGTAGCCCAGTGACCGTTCCTAAGACCCGTGCAATCCCTCGTGGTGGTGTGCTCAGCATGATCCCCTCCTACTCCTCCGCATAGCCGATGCCACCCGGCGTCTCATCGACGCGCTCGCGGACCTCCTGCGGGGTGTTCACGACCCTGGGCGGTACGCCGGTCCCCGAATACAGGATCCGGTCCCACGTCGAGCGCAACTGATAGGGATAGACCCCCAAGACCTCTTTGCTGAAGCGGATATGGAGCGGATGCCGATCGGGGAGCACGAAGACCCGGATCGGATCGCCGTTCGGCCACTTGGTCTGGCGGGCAAAAAAAATGTCGCGCAGCTCGGTGCGCGTCAGAGATGTGGCGCTGCCCCGCGAACCGGCGTAGGGCACGACGCGCGTATCCGCGGCGCTAGCCCCGGCGCACCAGAGCGTCAGGACCGCACAGCAAACGCGCAACGGCAATGCCCCGAGCCGGCGACCGCGGTTGACGGCACCCAAGCCGTCCCCCGCGGTGGAGCGCAGACACATTTCCCCTAAGGCCTCCCCTTCCCAACGTTTTAAGCTTAGCAGACTACGGGCCGAGAGGCATGCATGCACAAGTTGTTGCGTAACAGGTTGAAACTCGCCCCTATGCGTACCCCCGCTGCCGTAAATACGACTCGATGTCCTCTCGGGAAAAGCCCAAGCGCTTGGCGATCCGATCGGCGTGGCTGACCGTCGAGATCCCGTCGACGAGGCGGTAGGTCGGGGCTTCACCTGCGAACTCCACCTGCCGGCAGGCCGCAGATCGCCGGCGGCGAAAGCGCTCGACCAGCTCGTGATTGTGCGTGATGAGGATCGTGCTGTTGCCGATGCGGCCGAAGCCAGACAGGATGGCTTCGGAGATCACGAGCTTCTCCTCATAAGTCGTCCCCTCCGCCATCTCGTCCAGGATCACGAGCGACTTGGGCGAGGCGCCGAGGAAGATCGACTTGGTGCGCGCCAGCTCGGTTCCGAAACGGCCCTCGGCGTCGGTGAGCGATCCCGCCTCCGGGGTCTGGTAAAAGATGCGATCCGAGATCGCCACCTCGGCTTCCGAGGCCGGGACATAGCCGCCGATCTGGGCGAGCAGTTGCACCTGGGCGATAGTCTTGCAAAGCGCCGTCTTGCCGCCGCTGTTGGGACCGGTGATGAAGGTGAGCCGCGTGGTCTCGAGGTCGATATGGTTCGGGACGTAATCGTGGTTCCCGAATCCCAGGACCGGGTTACGCGCGCCGCGGAGCGTCAGGAAGTGCCTCGGCGAGTCCACCACCCTGGGGAGGACCGTCGCGGAGCCGAAGGACCGCGCATAGCGGTGTAGGGCCAAGAGCTCGTCGATCCGCCCGAGGGCCGCGAGTGCACGCCGCACCTCGTCCGCCGCCCGAAAGCGATCGCGCAAGGGATAGACGAACTGGTCGCGGTCGAATCCACCCACGGCCGGGACATACAAGAGGGCCACCGGCAGCAACAGCACGAACGAGATCCCGGCGAGCGGGGACACGGGCAACCCGGCCGGAAACGGGTTGAGCTGGCCGAGGAGCACCACGCACAAGGCGAAACCGGCCAGGAGCCCCGGCTTGAACAAGGATGGCCGAAACCGAAACGCCGGCCACCACTTGGGCTTCTCGCCCCAGAGGCGGATCCCGCGCTCGGTGAGGTACACCGGCCCGCGCATCAGCGCAGCGGCCCGGGTCTCGGCGAACCCGGCGAGGTGATCGATCAGCTCGTTGAGGTAAGCGCTTTCGGGCCGCGGGAGGTCACGCGCCATCGCAGAGATCTCCAACAGGAAGCGCGTGCCGTGCCGGTACTGCGAATAGCCGTAGCCGTCGAACTCGAGCTTCCCGGCGGCCGTACCCAGCATGCCGATAAAGGCCCCGAAGAGAAGATGGTAGAGGATCGATTCGCCCTTCTCCGCCCAGCCCACCAAGGACTCGAGTCGCGCACGCAGATCGTCGCGCGCATCGAGCTCGCGCAGGGCTTGCTGGCGCGCTTCGATGGCGGGCAGGCTATCACACGGCCGGCACAGGGAGGCGCAGAGGCTCGCCTGGCCGATGGTGGTACGACAGGTGTTCAGGGTGTCGAAGAGCCTCTGCACCTCGATGGCGCGGAAGGTATCGGGATCGACGATGCCCGGGCCGTCGGAATCGAAATCGATGGCCACGGCGCGCACTGCCGCACGCGGGTCGCGGGTGTGCGCTATCGTGTCGAAAAACCGGCCCACGATATCGGGCATGTATACGGCGCCTCGGTGGCCGCGAACGGTTTGCAATCGCGAAGGAGATGGGAATAATAACGCGCCCATGACGGCGCACACACTGATCGAGGCCCGCGACCTATATCGATACTATGGCGGGCTCTGCGCGGTGCAGGCCGTAAGCCTCACGCTGCGCCGCGGCGAGGTCCTGGGCTTCCTCGGGCCGAACGGCGCCGGGAAGACCACCACCATGGCAGATGCTGTGCGGGACGCTCGCCCCGAGCGCCGGCGACATCAGGGTCAACGGCCTGGACCTCGTGGCAGAGCCCAAGAAGGCCAAGGCCCATCTCGGCTACCTCCCCGAGCACCCCCCGCTGTACCACGAGCTCACGGTGGACGAATTTCTCCGCTACTGCGCGCGCATCCACCGCGTCCCGCGCCCCGGATTAGGCCAGGCGCTCATGCGGACCAAGCGCCGCACCGGGCTCGAAGCGGTGGGCGGCCGCCTGATCGGCAACCTCTCCAAGGGCTATCAGCAGCGGGTCGGGATCGCGCAGGCGATCCTCCATAGCCCGGCCGTGGTGGTTTTGGACGAACCCACGATCGGCCTGGACCCCATCCAGATCCGCGAGATCCGCGACCTGATCGGCGAGCTGCGCGCCGAGCACGGCGTCATCCTCTCGACCCACATCCTGCCCGAGGTCCAGGCGGTGTGCGACCGCGTGCTGATCATCCACGAGGGCCGGGTGGTGCTCGATGACACGGTGGAACATTTGACCCGCGACCACCACCTCGCGGGCCTGCGCATCGCCCTGCGCCGGCCGCCCGGGATCGCGTATCTGCACGCCATCCCCGGCGTCGCCGAGGTGCGGCGGATCGGTGAAGAGCGCTTTTTGATCCGCTCGCTGCCAGACCGGGACCCCGCCGAAGCGCTGGTGGAACAGGCCGCGGAGGGGCGCTGGGGCCTCTACGAGATGGTGCCGGAGGCGCGCTCGCTCGAGGAGACCTTCGTGCAGATCACCTGCGGCGAGGGACCTGCTCCGGCCCGTGAGGCGGCCTCGTGATCGGCGTCATCGCGCGCCGCGAGTTGCAGAGCCTGTTCGCGTCACCACTGGCCTGGGCGGTGCTCTGCGTGGTCCAGATCATCCTGGCCTATATCTTCCTGAGTCGCATCGAGCTGTTCGTGCAATTCCAGCCGCGCCTCCTAGGCCTTGAAGGCGCGCCCGGGCTCACCGATCTCGTGGTCGCGCCGCTCTTCGGCAACACCGCGATAACGCTCTTGCTGGTCGCGCCGCTCCTCACCATGCGCACCTTCGCCGAGGAACGCCGCAACGGGACCTTGAACCTGTTGCTCGCCGCCCCCGTCTCGATGACCGAGATCACGCTGGGTAAATACCTGGGTCTCTTCGGGTTTTTCATGGTCATGCTAGTGCTCGTAGCGCTCATGCCCCTCGCGTTGCTCCTCGGCGGGCCACTGGACTTCGGCCAACTCGGCGCCGGGTTTCTGGGCCTTGGCCTGCTCATCGCCGCCTTCGTGGCGATCGGGTTGTTCCTCTCGGTGCTGACGGATCACCCGACCGTGGCCGGGGTGAGCACCTTCGGCGCCCTCTTGCTTCTCTGGATCGTCGATTGGGCCGGGGAATCGGGGGAAGCGAGCGGGGTCCTCCGATATCTATCACTCCTGAGCCACTACGAGCCCTTGCTCAAGGGAATATTCGACTCGGCGGATGTTATCTACTACGCGCTCTTGACGGCGCTGTTCCTGATCTTAACCGTGTGGCGCCTGGACGCCGAACGGTTGCCGCGCTAGCAGGCCGCCACCCCCGATGATGGTCCCGCACCGGCGGCGGTTACGCCTACACAGCGCCCTGTCGGCGATCCTCCTCGTCGCCATCTGCGGTCTTCTCGCCTGGCTCAGTACGCGCTATCACCACACCGCGGACTGGACCGGCGGCGGACGCCACACCCTGTCGGAGGCGAGCACCGCGTTGCTCACACGGCTGCAGGGCCCGGTCGAGATCACCGGTTACGCGCGTCCCGATGCCGAGTTGCGCGGTCTTATCGAGGACCTGATCGAGCGCTTCCGGCGGATCAAACCCGACATCGGCCTGCGCTTCGTGGACCCCGACAAGGCCCCCGACGAGGTCCGCGATCTGGGCATCCAGACCGACGGGGAACTGGTCATCCGCTATGCCGCCCGCAGCGAGCACGTCGAAGAGCCACCGAGGAGGCGCTGACCAACGCCCTGCAGCGCGTCTTACGGGGCGGGGAGCGTTTCGTCGTGTTCCTGGAAGGGCACGGGGAACGCAACCCGATGGGCGGTGCCAACCATGACCTCGACCAGTTCGCGGAGCAACTCGACAAGCGCGGGATCAAGGTCCAGGTACTGAACCTGGCGAGCAATCCCCTGATCCCCGACAACATCTCGGTGCTGGTGATCGCGACCCCCGAGGTCGACTACCTGCCGCGCGAGGTGGAGATCGTCTCCGCCTATCTGAAGCGGGGTGGCAACCTCCTGTGGCTCGCGGACCCCGGACCGCTGCGCGGGCTCGATGGGCTCGCTGCAGAACTCGGGCTCAAGCTATCCCCCGGCACCCTGGTCGATCCGGCGACCGCGATCTTCGGCATAGAACATCCGGCGATCGTGCCAGTGACCGGTTATCCATCGACGGCACCGGTCGCCGGATTCCGCTACCTGACGGTCTTCCCCTACGCACGCGAGGTCAAGGCCGAGGCTCGGGACGAATGGCAGGCGGCACCCTTGCTCTCCTCGGGGGCAGATACCTGGATCGAGACCGGCAAGCTCGAGGGCGAGCTGCGCTACGACGAGGGCAGCGACCATCACGGCCCGCTCGACATCGCGCTCTCCCTGACGCGTAGCCGAAGGCCGACGCCAGCGGAAACGGCGAAGCCGCATCAGGAAGCGACACCGGGCACCGATGAAAAGGCGCAGAAATCGAAGAGACCACCGCCCGAACAAAGGGTCGTGGTGTTCGGGGATGGCGACTTCCTGTCGAACAGCTATCTCGGCAACAGTGGCAACCTGGACCTCGGGCTCAAGACCGTCAACTGGCTGGCCAGCGACGAGACCTTGATCGAGGTCCCGGCCGGCACGGCCATCGACCGGCGCCTCGACCTCTCCGACACCCAGGCCGCGCTGATCAGCACGGGATTCCTGATGCTGTTACCTGCCGTGCTCGGCGGGATGGGGTTCTTCGTTTGGCTAAGACGACGCCGCGCGTGAGAGAAACGCAGTGAACGCGCGCCTGGCCCTCAACCTCGGCCTCATCGGGTTGGTCGGGATCCTGGTGTTGCTGGCCGTCTACGAGCCTGGTCTCGAGGCGCCGAAGCAGCCTCCCCGGCTGACCGCGATCGAGGGACCGGTGGTCAAGGCCATCACGGTTACACGCAAGGATGGCGAGGCCATCGTACTCGCGAAGGAAGGCGAGCGCTGGATGATGCGGGCGCCCTATTCGGTGCCCGCGATCCCCGGTCGGGTCCAGTCGATCCTGGAATTTCTGGAAGGCACGAGCCAGGCGTCGTTCCCCGCGCACGGGCATGACCTCCAGCGCTTCGGCCTCGCCGACCCCAAGGTCCGCATGGAGGTGAACGCCGACGCTTTCGCGTTCGGTGACACGAGCGCGATGAACGGCCAGCGCTATGTGCTCTACAAAGGCCAGGTGCACCTCACAACGGACGCCTTGTACGACCAGTTGCTCGCAGATCCCGGCGATTTCGTGAGCCCGCGGCTCGTCGAAGAGGGCCGGGAGTTGACCGCAATCGAGTTGCCCGGGGTGACCGTGGAACACCGAAAGAGCGGCCGGGTGCTGCGCCCGGAGGACGCCGCGGTGGCGGACGAAGCCTTGGCGAGACTCGCGGACGACTGGCTATCCGCCCAGGCGCTCGCGGTCCGCAAGCGCCGTGACGCGGCATCCCAGGACACAGTCACCCTGGAAGTGAAGGACGCGCCGGCGTTGCGCTTCGAGGTCCTGGCCCGCGAGCCTGAGTTGGTCCTCGCACGGCCAGAGCTGGGACTCGAGTACCGATTGGGCAGCGGGATGGCGGAGCGGCTGCTCCGGCCCGCGCGCACTGAAAAGAAAGACCCAAGCGCCGGGCAGGAGGCGCGTGGCGACATGGCCCAAGACCCGCCGCCCAGCGACCCGGCGGCCGAGCCCTAGACGACTGTAGAAGACGAGCTAGACAGCGCCGCTCGGACCAAAAAGAGATAGAAGGGTGCCCGAGCTGCCGGAAGTCGAGACCACCCGCCGCGGGATCACCCCCCACCTGCTCGGCAGGTGCGTTACGGCGGTCGTGGTCCGGGAGTCGCGCCTGCGCTGGCCCGTTCCCGTCGCGTTGGTGCGAGAGCTACCCGGCCAACCGATAGCCGCCGTGCGCCGGCGCGGCAAGTACCTCTTCCTCGAGGCCCGGACCGGAACGGTGATCCTGCATCTCGGAATGTCGGGGAGTCTGCGCCTGGTGTCGCTGGCCGCGGCACCCGGCCCCCACGAGCATCTCGACCTCGTGATCGGTGAGGAGACCTGCCTGCGATTGCGAGACCCGCGTCGCTTCGGGATCGTCTTGTGGACGTGCGAGCCGCCCGAGCAGCACCCCCTGCTGGCCACACTCGGCCCGGAGCCATGGGATGCGGGCTTCACCGGGGCCTATCTGTACGGCCGGGCGCGTGGCAGGCGAGTGGCCGTCAAGAATTTCATCATGGACAGCCACACCGTCGCCGGTGTCGGGAACATCTACGCCAACGAGGCCCTGTACGCCGCCGCCATCCGTCCGACGCGGCCGGCACGCCGGATCTCGCCGAGCCGCTACGAGCGCCTCGGCGAGGCCATCCGCGAGGTGCTGGAACGGGCCATCTGGGACGGTGGGACGACACTGCGGGACTTCACCGACACGAGTGGGAGACCGGGCTACTTCGCGCAGCACCTCCGGGTCTATGGCCGCGCCGGCGGGGCCTGCGGGCGCTGTGGCGCCCCGGTACGCCAAGTGCGGCTCGGCCAGCGCTCTGCCTACTTTTGTCCGCGCTGCCAACGCTGACGGAAGGGGCGGGCCTGTATCGACCTCAGGGTTTTGTCACAAACTCTCAGCCCCACCATGCCGCCGGCGAAAGGATCCGCTCCAGTCCACGCCGCTTTCGAATGTAGGTCAGCTCGTACAGATCGGCCGTGGCACTGGAGTCCCTCAGGTAGTCGTCGCTCGTGCGCACCGCGTCGACGAGCTTGAGGTCCAGCGCTTGAAGCCCGTACCAGTGCTCGCCCGTCGAGACCCTTTCGATGTCCACATCCGGACGGTGGGACCTGACGAAGTCCTTGAACAGGGCATGGGTGATCTCGATGTCTTCGCGGAACTTCTCCCGCCCCTTCTCGGTGTTCTCGCCGAACAGGGTGAGAGTGCGTTTGTACTCGCCGGCCGTGATCAGCTCGTAGTCCACATCATGGCTCTTGAGTAGCCGATTGAAATTCGGCATCTGGCCCACCACGCCAATGGAGCCGAGGATCGCGAACGGGGCCGCGATGATACGCCCCGCGACACAGGCCATGAGATAGCCACCGCTGGCCGCCACCTTATCGACCGCCACTGTCAACGCGATACCATGGTCTTTGAAGCGCTGTAGCTGGGACGCGGCCAGGCCATAGCCGTGGACCACCCCGCCCGGGCTCTCCAGGATCACGACGACCTCATCGTTCGGGGTCGCAACCGTCAGGACCGCGGTCACCTCCTCACGTAGCGCCGCCACCGCTGAAGCGCGAATATCACCCTGGAAGCGCAGGACGAACACGCGCTTCCTGGCGCCCGACCCGTCCCCGCCGACGTCCTTTGCCCGGGCCTTACGCTCGGCCTTGAACGCCCTGTGCGCCTGCCTGAACGCGCGCTTGGGCCCCATCGCCGCTCGCAACGCCAGCGCCATGGCGTCGTATTTGTCATTCAGGCGCTTCACCTCCAAGCGCTCTTCCTGCCCTGCCTTGCCACGCTTGCGAATGACCGCCAGGCCAAACGTCAGCGCCAACAGAAACACCAACACGGTCGCTAGCTTGGCGACGAATAGACCATAATCGGTGATAAAGTCCATCCTGTTCCTAAACGGTCTCCATGCGACTCTGCCGCAGTCTCAGGACAAGAAAGATCACCGCCCCGATTACCATGATCCCTAAACCGATCATGACGTAGAAGCTCGTACCCTGCTTTGGGACGACCTGAATGGGCGCTTTCAACACCAGTGGCCGGGCGTCGCTCATGACAAGGACGGCCACGTAGCGCTTTCCGGCCTCGAACTCCGATTCCAGGGTCACCGTGCCCTGCGGATAGACCTTGGTGGCAACCTCGGCAACCGTCCTGATCGGTCCCCCGACCGCGATCTCGCCTCCTTCACCCAGCTCGACGACCCTTAGCTCGACCGGTTTGCTCCGCATCTCCGTGTCCGTGAAATCGAAAACCAGGTTGGTTTGTCCCGGCGCCGGGAGGTCCCAGCAATGTTCCTCGCCGCCCGTGGCCTGCTGATAGGCCGTGAAGTGCATCCGGTATTTCCCGAACTCCACCACACACGTATCGAACTCGATCGACGCACCGCCATGGGCGTGTGCGAGTGAACTACCCAGCAGCGCTGCCCCAGCCGCCACCCACATGATTATCTTGTGTCTCATACGTACCTCGCTTGCTCTGGCTCGCACTCGCCCAACTGCGGCCCGCGCGTCTATTGGCTGTCTCCCAAAAAAAAACCGCCCCCAATATTGGGGGCGGTGGATCTTCACGCGGGCAACCAGCCCCTGGTTGTCGTTATCGGGCTCCGCGTCAGGTCATGAAACCCTGCCCTTCCGTTAGGTGAAGCGCGGAAGCAGCGGGCCGCCAATCGCCACGACGTGCCGGAACCCGCTGGTATCCGAGAAGAAGAACAAGCCACCGAACCGGGCGTCCGGGTCATAGATGGCGTCAGCCAAACGCTCGTTCTCCCAAGCGGCGTCCGTGCAGGTGACCGTTATGACTCTCGAGTGACCTGGGAGGATCGGGCTGTTGTCATCCACGGTGAGCCCTTCCGGCGCCAAGAGCTGGGGCGGATAGTTGGTGTCGTCCCTGTACACCGTCGGGTTCAGGAACCGAATGCCGGCCGTCTCGAACTCGGCTACCTGCACCGGGTTGACACCGCGGTTCGTCACACGGACCTTGATGTTGACGGAACGGCCCGGCACCCGATAGGTCGCCTGCTCCAACCCCACCTCAACCGCCGGTGCACCTGCCGGGATCGGCTCCATGAGGCCGATCACGCCGGCTTGCAACGGGATCGTGACGGGGTACGTGGCATTGGCGCTCCAGTAGCTGAGCGCCACGATGACGATCGCGGCAACCATGAAGCCAATACCCACCTTGACGTCCGTTGGTGAGACCAGATCCTCCTCCGGTACGCCGTCCCTCACGGCCAGGTAACGCGGGACGAACATGGGCTTCATCGCCCAGTAGGCGATCCAGGCGCACCCGAACAGGAACCAGAACCAGCTCCAGCCCCAGATCCCGGCCGTTCCGATCTTCTCGACGTCTTCTGTGCGGCCGGTCAAGGTCTGGACCTCGCTCTTATAATCCGCCATCGTCCCCTCGATCTGCACCCACTTGCCTGGGCCGATGATGGGACCCGCCGCTTCGACGTTCATCATCGTATGCACGTGCCAGCGACCGGGCCTGCGCGCCTGCAGGACCACCTTGAACGTATAGTTCTCACCCAGCGTCAGGTTGACAGAACGCGGCACGAACTGACCGCCGATATAGGACTCCTGCCGGGTGAACACCGGACCGGGGATACCGATGTTCAGGAAGGCCGGCGAATACTGGGGGTTGGCCGTCGTTTCCGGCCAATTCTTGAACACGTGGAACTTACCGCTGACGGTCATCTTGTCGTTGACCTTGAGCTTGTCGGTCGACCACCGGAGATCGTACCAGTGGATGGTGCGCATCCGGAGGAACGCCTGCTGCGACTTCTCACCATGGGCCGATGCCTCCGGGGCATACAGGCCCGTGGCGCCGACCACCATCGCGAGACCCGCGGCGGCCCAGCGCCCGAC
>JALZID010000239.1 GCA_030860485.1 Pseudomonadota bacterium
GTTTTCCGTCAGACGACCAACCAACTGCTGGTATTTCTGCTTGGTGGCTTTGCGCAGGCCCTTGTCCACGCATAAAGAATAGGTCCTTACAAGATATTGTTCAAGTTATTTCTACTAGCGGCCTTAACACGCGGGACGGCTTGCCCCTATTTCGCTTGTTCAGAGAAGCTTGAGGAGCGTTGCCACGGCGGCGATCGCGGCCATGATCATGGCCCCGAGCTTGATGGTCAGCCGATACTCCAGTTCCCGCAGTTCGGCCTTGGTCGCCACCTTCGCTTCCATGTGTCTAGGAGAACAGACGGTCCACCGGCATGGACCAGCCGGGCACGGCGGGTTCGGCCTCGGCGACCTCACCCCTGCGATACACCGTCGGATGTCCCGGATCGCCGCCGCGATAGACCCGCACGACCTGATCCCGCAGTACATCGACGTCCCACACAACGAGCGTACCCGCGGCGAAATAGTCTCTGCGTTTGTCCGCCATGGCACGCTCCGCCGGAGGCCCGTAGTCGTTCTCGCTTCGTACCTCCGCGGCGAAGACCGGAGCGCCTTGCAGGAATAATCCGCCCCTGAGCTTACCGATGTAGAAGGCGGCATCGGGACTGAGCGAGCCGCGGTTCGGCAGATTTACCAGGAACCCGACATTATCCGGGAACGCATAGCCACGACCTCCCGTCCGCCGCTCGTACTCACGCAGGCCGACATAGATCTCACCGCCCGCTCGCGCCGGTACACCGCCCGTGGGGGCCATGAGGATCAGTTCTCCATTGACGATTTCCGCCTTGCCCTTGTCCGGGGCACCATAGAGGTCTTCCACCGTGGCGTTCGCTCTTCTGCTCATACCGAGCCCCCATTACGCGGATCGTCGTGTCATTGTACTCCGGTTGCACTGGTTCAACCCGCCCCCTTGCGGCGACCGGGGAATGACGTGCTCATCGGCGGTGACGACACCGACCGGCTGTAAAGGGGGGCGGCAACGACAAGCCCTTCGGCGATCGGGGTCTATCTGCCGTCGATGGCGACGACAGCGTCTACGGCGGCCCGGGCAGGGACACGCTCGACGGCGTGACGGCCGGGACCGGAGCCGAGATCGATTGGGGCGCAACACCGTCGAGAGCTGTGAAAACGGCGGTCCCGCGGCCCCCGAAGCCCCCCCGGGATCCGGCCCCGTCCAATCCCTCCGCATACCCGCCCGTATCCAATGCTCCAGGATGCACCGGGAACTAGGCCCGGGCCGCACGGGCATAACGAATACTGAAGGCGGCGGTCCCGGCGGTGACCGCCGCCGCAATGGCGACAGCGGGCAAGGGATGAGCTTGCGCACCCCAAGTGTCACTCGCGCCGTATGTCGTTGGGTTTTCTTGTTCAAAAAGGTCTTGTTCAACAGTCCTACGATCTTCGTTCGGGCTGAGCCCTTCGACCGGGCCCAAGACGCAGCAGCTTTCAAGCTCCCCCCGTTCGGAATGAGCGTAGCGGCTCGCGGCTTTTCCGCGAGCCGCTGAGTCGAAGCCCGGCTCCAGGATCCCGAAAGCCCTTATCGGTCCCAGGGCTCGACCCCGGCCTTCTACTCCTGGCCTGCGGGCAGTGGTGAGAAATCCGGGCTTGCGTAACACAGGGGGAGCGTTGCCCGCGATTTCTCTGTGAATATTCCACACGCTGAGTGTGATCAATCTCACTGAGAATGGGTTCGGCCATGCGTAATGTGTGCTCCACACGGAGGTAACCGAACCTTGCCGTTTGGTACTCTCAAGGGCCGTCCCCTCGGGGCACGGCCTAGGACGTGCTGGAGGGAGCGGGTCTCAAGACGTGCGGAAGCTCAATTTCCGCGCAAGACCGCATCCTTCCGGAAGCCTTACCAACATATTTAGTTTTAGGGAGTAAATTCAGATGAACGCGATACGTAACATCTCTGCAGCACTGCTTCTCTCAAGTCTCGCATTAACGGGTCTTCCCGCTGAGGCCCGCCATTCTGTTTTTCCTTCTGCAGACCGCTTCAACACCGCTGGAATTACGACCAGAGTGTTGGCGTCTCACGTAACTCATTTTTGCTACCCGAGTAGGGTCGGCGTGGCAAACACAGATACCGAGCCCGAATCCGCTACGTGTAAGGTAAGTCAAAGTGGCGCGGTTTGGATTCTCGAAGCGATCCTGGGCCAGAGTAACGACGCCAACCTCTTCTGTACCGCTACCTGCGTCCCCTACTAGTGACGCGTGAAATCCCGGTGAGGGCCGCTTGTGCGGCCCTCGCTGGGATCCCTCCGAGATGGGGGGACCCTTGCCTGCGATCTTGGAAGGCCACCGCCCATCTCAAAGCACAGTACATTTCATCCAATAGCGGAGACCTAGCATGCGAACCATCGTCATTTTAACCGTCATGGCCATCACAACCGCACTACTTGCTTATAATTTTATGCGAGAAGACACTGCGGCCGAACAGCCTCAAGTGACATCGCAAAGAGGTGCGACTCCTGCGGTAGACGTCCGAGGTAGATTGGACGAACTGGCCAGCGCGTTGCGGCGCTTTGAGCAAACGAACCAAGAGCAGTTGCAGCGAGCAGAGCAGCAGCAAACCGGCTTGAAGAGGGGGCTCGCGGATTTGGATACCAGGCTCCGATCCGTGGAAGCTCGCGCCGGCGAGCAAATCACGCACGCGGTCACATCGGATAGCGCCGAGCAAGGCACAGACACGGCCGTCCCCAATAGCGGCGCCGGAAAGGCAGAATCAGCGGAGATTTCAGAGGCCGACTTCGGTCATTGGGTGGACGAAACGCTGCGCGTCGGATATTTCGACAGGGATGCGACGGAGCTGGCCACAGAACAAGCCGGAAAGAGCGTGGCAAAAGTGCCCGGCGTTAAACTCGAAGATATGCAGTGTGGCGAACGCTTGTGTCGCGCCACGTTTGCCCATGAGAACGGCGAACTGCCAGCGATTCAGGATCTTTTGGGACAGCCCCCATTCGTGACCGACGGCTTCACCATCAACGAGGCCGGCGCCCGTGTCTCGCTCTATTTCGCCCGACCTGGTGAGTCTCTAGAAGAGCTCCGCAACGAAGCACGAAATGCTGCCAAGTTAGGATCCTAGTTCGTGGTGAGAAATGCAGCCTAAACGGCCCGTAGACCCGCGTAGGCCGCCACCAGCCACTTGGTCCCGGCGCGCTCGAAGTTGACCTGGATGCGGGCGTGCTCGCCCATGCCCTCGAGGTCCAAGACCACCCCTTCGCCGAACTTGGCGTGGCGCACGCGCTGGCCCAGTCGCAAACCTCCTGCCGTGTCCGTGCGCGCGGAAGGGGGAAGAGACATTGACTTGCGCGCCCGGACATCGGCCAGCAATTCGGCCGGCAGCTCGCGGAGGAAGCGCGACGGTGGGGGATACTTCTCGCCCCCGTGCAGGCGCCGGGCCTCGGCGTAGGTGAGCACCAGCCGTTCCTGGGCGCGCGTGATCCCGACGTAACAAAGGCGCCGCTCCTCCTGGAGCTGGGCCGGGTCGTCGTTGCTGCGCTGGTGGGGAAACAGGCCTTCTTCCAGGCCCACCAGGAACACCAGTGGAAACTCCAGGCCCTTGGCGGAATGCAGGGTCATGAGTTGCACGCCTTCGGCGCCATCCTCGGCCTGGCCCTCGCCGGCCTCCAGCGCGGCCTGCGAGAGGAACGCGGTTAGGGGGTCCAACTCGCTCTCCGGATCGAGAACGAACTCGCCGGCCGCGCGCGCCAGCTCTTCGAGGTTCTCGATGCGGTCTTCTCCGCGCTCGCTCTTGTCTTTGAGGTAGTGCTCGGGCAGGCGGCTCGCCTCGATCACGGCCTCGACTCGCGCGGCGAGCGGGCGATCATCGCCCGGTGAGGCCATGCACTCGATCAGGATACAAAACCCCCGCAGCGCGCCGAGGGCCCGGGCGCCGGCGCTGCTCGCGGCCAAAAGGCGTTCCGTGGCTTTCCATAGGGACACACTCTCGCGCCGTGCGGTCTCCCGGATCAGCTCCAGGCTGCGTTCGCCGATGCCGCGGTTCGGGGTGTTGACTACGCGCTCGAAGGCCGCGTCGTCGTCGCGATTGGCGATGAGGCGCAGATAAGCGAGGACGTCCTTCACCTCGGCGCGCTCGTAGAACCGAAAACCACCGTGGACGCGATAGGGGATGGCGCGTTGTCGCAGTGCATCCTCGAAGACCCGCGACTGGGCGCTGGTCCGGTACAGCACGGCACATTCGCCGTAATGGCGCCCGTCCTCGTGCCAATGGCTCAGGGTCTCGACGCAGTAACGGGCCTCCTCCAGCTCGTTGAAGGCGGAAAAGAGGCCGATCGGCGTGCCCTCGGCCCCCTCCGTCCAGAGCTCCTTGCCGAGCCGTTCGCTGTTGTTGGCGATGAGGGCGTTGGCGGCCTTCAGGATCGTGGCGGTGGAGCGGTAGTTCTGCGTCAGACGCAGGAGTCGCGATCCGGCGAAGTCTCTCTGGAACCTGAGCATGTGCTCGACTCTGGCGCCGCGCCAACTGTAGATCGACTGATCGTCGTCGCCGACCGCGAACAGCGTCCCGCTATCGCCCACCAGTTGTTTGAGCCAGGTGTACTGGAGGGCATTGGTGTCCTGAAACTCATCGACCAGGACGTGGCGAAAACGCCGTCGATAGTGATCGCTCAGATCGGGGTGGTCGCGAAACAGCTCCGAGATACGCAGCAGGAGCTCGGCGAAGTCCACGAGACCCGAGCGCTTGCACATCTCCTCGTAGGTCCGGTAGATGCGGATCGTCTCCACGCGATACGGATCGCTCGAGGCCTCCAGGCGTGCCGGACGCAGCCCTTCTTCCTTACGGGCGTTGATGAACCACTGGATCTCGCGGGCCGGCCACAGCGCTTCGTCGAGACCTAGGGTGCGGATGGCGCGTTTGATGACACGTTGCTGGTCGTCGGCATCGAGGATCTGGAAGGTGCGGGGCAGCCCGGCGCGCTCGAAGTGCAGCCGCAAGAGACGATGGGCGATGCCATGGAAGGTCCCGACCCACAGCGAGCGCATCGACGCGCCGAGCAGCGCCTCGATGCGCCCGCGCATCTCGCCGGCGGCCTTGTTGGTGAAGGTGACGGCGAGTATGCCTTGTGCCGTGGCCTGCCCGGTCTCGCAGAGCCAACACATGCGGTGCACGAGCACGCGGGTCTTGCCGCTCCCGGCCCCGGCCAGCACCAGGGTATTGCCTGGCTCGACCGCCACCGCCTCGCGCTGCGCCGCGTTGAGCGGATCGATGATACGGGTGACGTCCATATCGCTCAGAGCTTGTGAAAAAACCTACTGCGCTCGGGATCTCGCGTTCCGGCTGTGCTCGGAATCCTCATGTATTTCAACATACACTCCGGTTGCTCGTCCCATCCTTGGGACTCGCCCCTTCGGGGCTTGCGCTCCGTTTCGCTCCCGGCGAAACGGTCCTGCGCTCCGGCGAAACGCGACCTCCCTTCGCTCGCGACGGTTTTTTCACAACCTCTCACGGCATCGAGATCCCGAGCGCAGTAGGTTTTTTCACAAACCCTCACGCGCGAGGTCCGGTTCCTCGCAATGCGCGAGCAGGTATTCCCGGGTGCGCGTGCGCAAAAGGAGCGCCGTTTTCCAGGCGTCGCCGCCGGCCTCGGCCTCCAGGGCCCCGGGGTCGATGGCCGCACCGATCTCGATGCGCACCGGCCCGGGGGTGGGGATCCAGTTACCGTCGCGCAAAATGTAGCGCGTGCCGCGCATGACCACGGGCACTACCATGGCACCGTGCTCCGCGGCCGCGATGAAGGCCCCCATGTGGAAGGGCAGGAGCCCCGGGATACGCGAGAAGGTGCCTTCCGGGAAGAACAAGAGGGTGCTGGTGCGACGCAAGGTCTCCGCGATGCGGCGCGCATCGGCCACGCCCTTCTGTTTATCGGAACGTTCGACGAACTCCGTGCCAATGCGGTCAAAAAACAGCCGCGGGACGAAATGCCGGCCGAGCTCGGCCTTGGCGACGAAACTGACGGGGCGGGGGAGAAAGCCGACGAGATAATAGGCGTCGAGGATGCTCGCGTGGTTCGCGCAGAGGACCACCGGCGTGCCCTCGGGTGGGAGCAGAGTAGCGCCTTCTACCGTGCAGGGCGTCCCGGCGGCGCGCGCCAGGAAACGCGCTGCCATGCGCATGGCCCCAAAGCGCCAGGTGCGCGCAGGCAAGAGCACCACCAGGGTCCAGACGATCGGCGCGAGGAGCGCGAAGAGCGACCAGCAGTAGACCCCGTAGGCCACCGATTTCAAGCCCCGGCGCGCCCGGCGCAGTGCAGGGCGTACGGTCGCGACCATGAGCCGGGCCACCTGCCGCCAGGCGGGGGGTTGCCGCCGTCCGATGGCGCCCGCTTCGTAGCGCTCGCGGCAGGCGCCGCGCCGGATCTTGCCGCTACTCGTCTTGAGCACCGTCCCCGAGGGGGCCAGCACCAGATCATCCGGCGGCCCGCCCACCAGATCCGAGGCCAGGGTGTTGACGAGCACCCGCAAGCGCTCGCGGGCCTCGTCTTGCAGCTCGTTGGTCTCCGCCACCACCACCAGCCGCTCGGTGCCGGATTGCGGGTCCGGGCTCCCAAAGACCGCGACTCTCCCGCGCCGCACTCCCGGCAGCTCCCCCACCGCCTCCTCCAGCTCGTGCGGATAGATGTTTCTGCCCGCGCGGATCACGACGTCCTGGGTCCGGCCGGTGATGTAGACCTCGCCGCGTGCGATGTAGGCGAGGTCCCCCGGGGTGACCCAACCCGACTGGATCAATTCCCGCGACGCGGTGGGGCTGCGAAAATAACCAGCCGTTGCCGACGGCCCCCGGAATTGCAAGCGGCCCTCACGGCGCTCGGGCAGCTCGCGGCCGCCATCGTCGACGATGCGCACCTCGTGCGCGGGCAGGGGTTGGCCACAGGCCGTGAACTCGAGGACGTTGCCCGAGGTGCCTATCGTACTTACATTGGGCGTTGGTGCAGTGGGCCCGGCCTCGACAGCCACGCCTTCGTTCATGAACGCCTCGCGCTCGATGCGATCGATGAGCGGGCCGCGCCCGAGCGGCGGCATGGCGAGCGCCAAGGTCGCTTCGGCCAGGCCGTAGACCGGCGCCATTGCCTCGCGGCGAAAGCCGTAGGGCGCGAAGCGTTCGCAAAAGCGCCGCACGGTGTTCGGATTGACGGGCTCGGCCCCGTTCAGCGCGGCGCGCCACGCACTCAGGTCCAAACCTTCGAGGTCGCGGTCCAAAAGGCGCCGCAGGCACAGCTCATAGGCGAAGTTGGGTGCGGCCGAGAGCGTGCCGCGGTATCTGTGCATGGCCCACAACCAGCGTTGCGGCCGCGCCAGGAATAGGAGCGGGGACATGATCACGAGCCGGGTCGCGTGATAGAGGGTCCCGAACCACGCCCCGATCAGGCCCATGTCATGGTACAGAGGCAGCCAGCTCACGAACACGTCCGTCGAGTCCGCCTGCAGGGCGCGGCCCGAGGCACGAATGTTGGCGAGCAGATTGGCGTGGGTCAGCACCACGCCCTTGGGGTTGCCGGTGCTGCCCGAGGTGTATTGCAGGAAGGCGATGTCCTCGGCGGTGAGGGGGGGCGTATCGCAGTGCCCGTGCCGGGCGGCGAGGTCCTCGGTCGTGACCACGGCGCGCAAGGTGTCGGACTGCGCCTGGAAAAGCCGCGCGAAACCGCGCGCCTCGGCGATGGTGATCAACATCGCGGCTTGGCAATTCTGGAGCAGGGTGCGGTGTCGCTTGAAGTGGTCCTCGATCTGGTTCATGCGCGCCGGCGGGTAGATGGGCACGGGCACGCCGCCCGCGAGGAGCACCCCGAAGAAGCTAGAAAAGTACGCGCGCGCCGTGGGCAGCATGAGGACCACGGCTTCCTGGGGTTTGAGCCCGCGATACTGGAGCGCCGCGGCCGAGGTCTCGGCCTCCTCGAAGAGCTCGCGGTAGCTCATGCCCTCCTCACGGTCATCGCCGGAGAGCAGGGTGGTGTGTGTCCGATCAGGGTGGGTGGCGACGTGCCAGCGCAGGACCTCGACGAGCGTCTGCGCATCTTGCGGGGTTGCGGTTGCGGCGATGGGCGCGGCATCAGTGCGGTGGTCCTGCGTCGATGAGGGTCGCGCCAGCGACTCGCCTGCGCGGTGCAAGGCCTCAAGGAGATCGCCGATGGTCTGGGCCTCAACGGCGATCTGCTCGGGGAGGTGCACGCCGAGGCGGCGTTCGATGCGGGCCAGAAGCTCCACACGCCCGAGACTGTCGAGCCCCACGTCCCGATCGAGCGAGCTCGAGAGCGTCAGGCCGGCGCACCGGATCGTCCCCTGCCGCAGCTCTTCTGCAAGCTCCTCGACGATCGCGATCAGGGCCTGGCTTTCGCCGGCTAACAGTCGATCCTGTGCCGCCATCGCACTGCCGGAGCGCTCGCGCCGTCACGCACAGGTCGCCCGTCCATAATCCGGCGGCCGCGCATCGTGTGGCCCCGGATCTCGTGGCTCTGGCCTCGGCGGCCCTGTAGCTTACGGCCCTGGACTTCGCGGCACCTCATTGCGGGTCACTTTTCCTTCGGCTTTTTCGGTTCTTTGGTTTCCTGCGGCGGGGCGATCGCGACCAGCTCGATGTCGAAGACCAGGGTCTCGTTCGGTCCGATCCGGCCGCCTGCGCCTTGTTCGCCGTAGGCCAGGGCGGGAGGAATGACCACCTGCCACTTCGCGCCCTCCGGCATCTTTACGAGGGTCTCCTGCCACCCCTTGATCACGCCGTTCACTCCCAACGAAACCGGCTTGCCGGCGCGCTCGGAGCTGTCGAACTCGGTGCCGTCGATCAGCGTACCCTTGTAGTGCACGGAGACCGTGTCGGTGGTCTTGGGTTTGGCGCCGGACCCGGCCTTGATCACCCGATACTGGATGCCGTTCGGCAGTTTCTCGACGCCCTCTTTCTTGCCGTTCTCCTTCATGAAGACCTCACCCGCCGCCAGGTTCTTGTCGGCCAATTGCTGCCGCGATTTCTTCATCGCGCCCTGCTGGCGCGCCATGACGGCCTCGAGCTCCTCGCGTGGGAGACGCGATTTAAGACCCCCGCCGACATCGCCAATGGCGAGCGAGAACGCGGGAAGGTCGAGGTCCATGCCCTGCTGTTTCAGGCTCTCGCCGACCTGTCTTCCGATCATGTAGCTGAGCTTTTCCTGGTCGGTGCCCAGCTTCGGGGCTTCCTCGGCGAGGCTCGCGGAGGTGACGGCGATGCACAGGATCGCCAGCAGGTGCTTCTTGGTCATGATGATTCCTTGGTATTCTGATTGAGGATGGTTGCGATGGGCCAGGCGCGGCGTTCGGGCCGCGACGCGCCTGCTTCTTATCATAGAGATGCTATATTCCCACATGAGGAGCGAGACTCCAAGGGTGTCTGTGGGCAGGGGGCGGGAGCGTCGGGAATAACGATGGGCCGATGATTCGGCCACTCAGACTGGGAGGGGGGTCGAGCGATGCGTATCATATTGTTAGGGGGTCCTGGGGCCGGGAAGGGGACTCAGGCGGATTTCCTGTGCCGGCAGTTTGGGATCCCCAAGGTCTCGACCGGGGACATGCTGAGGGCGGCGGTCGCACTGGGGACGCCGCTCGGTATCGAGGCCAAGCGCGTGATGGATAGCGGCGCTCTTCTGTCCGACGACATCATCCTCGGGCTCGTGACGGAGCGCATCGCGCGACCCGATTGCGCTCAGGGATTCCTGTTCGACGGCTTTCCCCGCACCATCCCGCAGGCCGAGGGCCTGGCGTTGGCGGGGGTCGAAATCGACTACGTGATCGAAATCGCCGTCGATGACGAGGAGATCGTGCGCCGCATGTCGGGCCGTTGGGTGCACCCGGCCTCGGGCCGCGCCTATCACCTGCTGTTCAACCCCCCAAGTGTCGCGGGTCGTGACGATCTGAGCGGCGAGCCGCTGATCCAGCGTGACGACGACCGGGAGGCTACCGTGCGCGAGCGTCTCGCGGTCTATCACCGCCAGACCGAGCCTTTGGTTGATTATTACCGGCAGCGCGCGCTGGCGTTCGGCAAACCGCGCTATGCCCGCGTCAACGGCGTGGGCGATGTGGACGAGGTTCGCACGCGCATCGTGGACGCACTGGCGGACCATGGTTGAGCATGGAGTCCGATGCTCGTGGGCACGCCGGCACCCAAGAGCCGAGGTCGCGATGTAGACCCCGAGCGCAGCGATGCAGACAACCCATAAAACGGTTGCATGCGCTATAGTTGTGATGTATATAGCATCCACGTCTTGAGTGTGCATTCAAGGCTCGTGCTACTTGCGCGGAGAATCCATCATGGCATTAACCAAGAAGGGGTTGGTGAGAAAGGCAGCCGCCAAGAAGAAGCCCGCGGCGACCAAGAAGATAGCGGTGACCAAGAAGAAGAAGAAGATCGGGACAGCCAATGTGAAGGTGGCCGCCGCGAGGATCGCCAAGACGGCGGCCAAGAAGATCACGGCGAAGGTGACCTCGGCAAAGAAAACCGTGGCAGGCAAGCTATCGAAAGCAACCGCCAAGAAAACGACTGCGAAGAAGAAGGCGGCCAAGAAAACCGCGAGCAGATCCCGCTAGCCCCGCATCCTCTCGCGCCGCGGGGCGCGAGTCCTTCCAAGCGGGCAGCCCTTAGGTGCGGTGGATCGTCACCCGCGATGACGCCCGATCGCCGAGCGTCATCGCGGCGCCGCAGAGCTGGAACGCCGGGGGC
>JALZID010000240.1 GCA_030860485.1 Pseudomonadota bacterium
CAGGTAAGGGGTGTCACGATCACAGGGACGGAAATGGCTCATGCGCGCTCGCTCATCGGAACCCTGACCGATCCGATCCCCTCGCGCTTGAAAAGTTCCACGCTAAGTCCGACAGGCTGCTAGGGCAGACCATCATATACCAGTACCAGGCGGCTCTGGAGCACAGGCCGATGCCCGGGAAGGGATCCGAGGCTCGTTGCGGGTGACTATAGCTATCTCGGAGGTGAGGGGGAAAGGACCATGCCTGTCCCGGAGGCAGACGGACCTTGGAGAGGTACCCGAGATTTGCAATGTGTCTCGCCCCGTGTTTGGCCCGGTGTTCAACCGGCGCCGCCGGCCCGTGCCAACTCGGCGCGCGCAGGGCGCCGTGGCCGTTCGAGATCGCTCAGCAACGTGTTCGCAAGACGCGCCGCCTGTCCGCGGATCTCCGGCACGGCGGTGGTTTCCCAGAGCATGCCTTTTTCCGGCGGGCCGAGCGTATACAAGTGGCGGGACGCACAGCCGGCGGCGTCTAACAAAGCCCCGTTCGAACCGGTGGCGAGGCCGAGGCCCAGGGGGTCCGGATGGACCAGGCCGCGGTCGAGCAGATCGTTGATCAGCCGGCTTTCCAGCTTGCGGTAATCGCTTTCGGAGCCGGAGCAGTTCACCACGGCATTGACGCGGAGCAAACTGACCTCATCGAGGCCGCGCCGCCTGATCACGACGTCGACGCCGTTCCCATCCTCCCGATAACCCATGACGCGGCCGACATGGCGGACCAATTGCCCGGACTCGCTCAGTGCCTGCAGGTGGTCGCCCACGAATGGCGCGAGCCTATGCCGGTGACAATCCCAGAAGGGGCGCAGGTGGCGCAGGAAACGCCGTTGCTCGGCGAGTGGCAGGCTCGCCCACAAGGTCGGCGTTGCCGGCCGCAGGGCGTCGATGGCGGCGCGCCAGTCACAGCCCTGGGATCCGATGTAGTGACGGATGTGGCGCAGCCAGGCACCGACCGCCCGCGGCCAAGCGTCCGCGGCGATGCTGAAATCGACCGGCGCAGCCGGGCGATGCGCATGGGGCCACACCCCGCGCCGGGAGAGCACGTGCAGGGTCCCGCGGTAACCGGCCTCGCTCAGCGTAATGGCCCAGTCGGCCATGGTGAGCCCGCTGCCGATGGCGAGGCAGGACCGCGTCTCCATCAGGGCCGCCAGCACCTCCGGGCCCCAGGGATCGCCGTGATAACGGTCTCTTTCATAGAACGACCGATCGGCCACGCTCGGATCGCCGGGATGAAAATTACCCAGGGCCAGGACCACACGCTCGACCTCGAGGCGCTCACCGCTGGCCAGATGGAGACTGATTCCACGCGGTCCGCGCTTGAGACCTACCGCCTCGCCGGTCTTGCGTTCCAGCACGCCGGCGGATGCCCCGCGCTCGGCTTCATCGAGCACCCCGCACAGGTAATTCCCGTAGGCGCGCCCTGGCAGGAATGACGCCGGGGTGATCGCCGTGACCCAAGGGGGATTGATCAATTGATGCTCGCGCCCCGTGGCCCAGCGGAGAAAGTGCTCCGCGTCGTCGGGGAACGCGCTCATCTTGGCGGCGGGCACGTTCAGGAAATGACAATCCCGGACCGTGCTGTAGGCGATCCCCCCACCGAATTTGGCTGGGGGCGCGTTCGATGAGGCGCACCGTGAGAGGGCCCGCGGCTTTGCTCAATAGGTGCGCCGCGACCACTGTGCCGCTGAATCCAGTGCCGACAATGGCGATCTCCATGGGGAACGACCTATTCGCAATACCGGTGGCCCGCAATGCATAGACAGGCCCACTACCCCCGCAGCGGAACGGCACGCCAAGAGAGCCCCCGAGAGCCCTACGCGAGCTTTTTCAGCCCCGCAAGGCCACGTCGAGCTGTCGTACACGACGCCGATGCCGCTGGGACCGAAAACCTTAACTCCCGGGATATTCGGAGGCCACGGCAGGGGTGTATGAAAAAACGGCTAGGGGATGCGGCTGACACGCTCACAACGCTTCGCGGTATCCGACCCGCGCCCGCCCCTGCAACGGTCACCGCCACTGCCGCCGTCGAGTGCGTCGCGGCCCGTACCGCCGTGCAGCGTATCGCGTCCGGCGCCACCCCCGAGCCTGTCCCTGCCGCTCTCGCCGAAGAGCCTGTCGCGTCCGGCGCCACCCCGGACCCTGTCGTTGCCGCTGCCCGCGCAGATCGTGTCACGGCCGCCGGCGCCGTCGATGGTGTCGTTGCCACCCAGGCCGGCGATGACATCGTCGCCGGCGGTGCCGATGAGGACATCGGCGCCCTCCGTGCCGAGCACGTCCCCTATCCGCGTTCTTTGCGGACGGGGGAGGGTAGGGTGGGGGTCCGGCGTCGCGGCCGGGCGTGTGTGACGGTGCTCAGCGCGGTACTGCTGGCCGCCGCGGCCGGGTTCGTGGCCGAGGCCGGCGCGTCCCTGCCGCGAGCACCGGAAGAGGGGCGCGGTCGAGGGCGCGCCGGTCGAACCGGGCGTCTTCGAGGGAGACGTGCGCGCGTTCGTGTGCTCCGCCGATGTCGAGGCGGTACACCTGCGCGGCGGCCAGGTGGCGCGCGGGGGGATCCGCTGGTCGGACCGGCGCGAGGACTTCCGTACCGAGGTGCTCGGCCTCATGAAGGCCCAGCGGGTCAAGAACGTGGTGATCGTGCCGGTCGGGGCCAAGGGCGGCTTCATCGTCAAGCGGCCGTCCGCCGCAGGGGGGCACGAGGCCTTGCACCAGATGGGCGTGCATTGTTTACCGGACCTTCATCCGCGGGCTCCTGGACGTAGCCGACAACCGGGTGGGACAGCGAGACCCCCGACGTTGGCCAGGTGCAGCTCGATGTGGCCGCCGGCCGCTGCCGCCTCGATCCGAGCGATGTCGTGCACCGCATGGCGCGCCGTGTAGTCCTCGCGATAGGCCGCGGGAAAGGCCGCTCGATAACGCCGCGAAAAGTCGTTGCCCGCCTCCTCCCCGTGGGCCTCGATGAGGGCCTCGTGCAGCCGATCGGCCCACGAGCGCGTGGCCTCCGCGAGGCGCGCTTCGATGTCGCCGATCTCGAAGGCCGGGACGTCCTCGGGACGGGTGCGGGCCATGAAATGGATGCGCGCCAGCGGCGACTCGGCGAGCGACACGTTGAAGTCAACTTCAAAGGCGTTGACGGCCTCGCGCAGGATCGTCTGCATGCGCTCGCGGAGATCGGTGTTGTAACGGTCACGCGGCACGAATACCAGGCACGACAGAAACCGGCCGTAGGGGTCGCGGCGCACGAACAGCCGCACGCGCGGCCGTTCTTGCAGATGCAGGATCCCCAAGGCGGTTTCGCATAGCTCGTCCAGCGAGATCTGGAAGAGCTCGTCGCGCGGATAGGACTCGAGGATATACTGTAACGCCCGGGCGGAGTGGCCCTCCGAGGCGAACGCGGCACGCCCCATGACAGCCTCGATCTTGTGGCGCAAGAGCGGGATGGCCTTGGGATCGCCCTGGTAGACCGCGGAGACGTGCAGGCCCAGGAAGCCCAGCTCGCCTGTGATCCGCTCGTCGTCCCCGAAGCGCCGCACCCCGATGTAGTCGAGGTAGCTCGGGCGATGGACCGTCGAGCGCGTGCTCGCCTTGGTGATGACCACGGGCGTGATCGCCGCGGACGTGGTGAGTACCGGACCTGCGTCGCACGAGGCTCCCAGCGACTCGGCCGGTCCGTGCCCCGGCCGGTCTTGAGACCCCGCGGGCGGGTCGCGCCAGATCCCGAGCCCCGATCCCGCGACGGGACGGAGATCGGCGCCGGGTACGTCCCGTACATGATCGCGGCAGCCGAGCAGGGTGAAATTGCCCTCTGCGAGCCACTCGAGAAAGGCCCGCAACTCTTCGATCGGGTCGCCGGATAGGGCCTTCGAGGGAATGGTGCCGAACGACTGGGTAGCCCGGGCGAGCGCCGCGCGCATCGCGGGCCGATCCTCGACGGCCGTGCGTACATCCGCGAGCACGCGACCCAGGTCATCCCGCAGGACCGAGATCTCGCCTGGGTCCGTTTCCCGGTCTATCTCCACATGAATGATCGATTCCGCGCGTGCGCCTTTGGTCGTGGGGTCGGCGATCTCGATGAGGAGCCCCTTGGCTTCGCGCACGACGTGCAAGATCGGGTGGACCATGAGGTGGATGGTCGCGCCATGGCGGTTCAGCTCCATGACCAGAGAGTCCACCAGGAAGGGCATATCGTCGGTGACCATCTCGACGACCGTGTGGGTGGACTGCCAGCCGTGCTCCTCGAAGCCCGGGTTGTAGACCCGCAGCTTGAGCTCGCCGGGCCGCCGCTCCCGCAACAAACCGAAGTGCGCGAGTGCGGCGCCGTAGAGATCCGGGACCTCGCGCTCACACAGGTCCTCGGCCGAGACGCCGGCATAGTACCGGCGGACGAAGGCCTCGACCCCTCCCGCCGCGCGCGCCGGGATTCGCTCACGCGCGAGCGCCGCGACGGCCTCGATGATCTCGAGTTTTTTCTGTTCCGGGGAACGGACGGTGAGGGTCATTCCTTACGCCGCCGACCTTGTGCGTGACGACTTCAACAAGTTTAACAGTGCCCCGTCCTTCACGGGGACGGTTATGAGTCATGATGACCCGGTGATTTAGGGGGGACAGGGCGGGGCGCTGGCGGCCGCCATAGCCCGTCAGCGGACTAGACTACAGCGCTGCCTGGCGATATCGCATTGATCTATCAGACTTGTCCTATCCTTCCCCGTGGTTGTTGACTCTTCGGTCTACAATGGCTACCCTGCTTCGGTCTACAATGGCTACCCTGATAGTAGCCCAAAGTGCGAAGCTTGGCAGATCGTAGGCGAACATGGCCGCGGTATCGGGTGAACCAGAGGCGTAGTGCTACAGGACGAGGGGGTCTTCAGGGCATTCGAAGGCCCATCGGCAAGGGCGAGATACCGGGAACAACGACCGTAGATCATCCTACCTTTGTGATCCGGTCGGTAAAGGTGTTTCCCGGTACCCCGGCATGGGCGCCTGACCCCGACGTGGCGCAAGGTCCCCCCGCGCTGCTCGCCTCCCTTCTCTGAAAAAGCGGGGAGGCGAGGGGGGATCTCGAGCGGTCGTTGCAGTACGCTGGCGGTGAGATCCTGCGTGCGGCGTGTGAGGGAATTTTATTGCCTGGTTATAGAACGACCGGTCGTGAATTTAAACGATAGATGGGAATGGACGTCGCCAAGGGGCGTGAGGGTCTCTTGATCCTTGGTGGGCTAACCGGCTCTCCGCTGATTTCGGTGGGAGCATTCATCGCGTGACTTATCACGAAACTCTGGAACAATAGTGGAGGCATCATGAGCATCACAACGCTACGCTTACTTATCGCGCTGCTGGCGAGTCTGGATCCGTCCTCGGTGTACGCACACGGCGGCGTGGCGATCGAATTCGACGAATGCGTGGTGCGCATCGGCAAGTTCACAATGCATTTTACCGCCTACCAATCCGGCAGCGGCACCGAATATTGTTGGGAATTGCCTGCGCCCGGCGAGGCCATCCTGGTTTTCGATTTACTCGATGCCGCGATGCGGACCAAGCCCACGGGGGTCAGGGTCGTGGAGACGACGGATGAGGGCGACTCGGAATCGATCGTGCGCACGGTAGCGTACCGGGAGCCCAGGTCGTATCCGACCGGCACGATCGATCTGCACGGCACCTTTGAGACGGGCAAACACTATGCCGCGTTGGTGACCCTGGGTGATGCAAAACCCCAAGTGTTGAAGGCGCCTATTCAGGTCCTGGAACCGCCCGAACGACAACTCGCGCCCGTAGCGGCCGCGGTGGTCCTCATCACCGTGATACTCGGCCTACTACAACGGCTTCGTCTGCCGTTCGGCCGCCGAGGATCAAGGCGGTCCCGGAAAGGGTGAACGCTTGGCAAAGGCGCAGGTTTACCGCTCGGCAGACGCGCTGCCGGACTACACTTTCGGGCGCGCGACCGTGTATACCTTGACTCCGGATCGCAAGGAACTCGATTCAAACGCGAGCTCGTCTATCACATACCCGCGCTGTTCGTAAAACCGGGCGATCTCCTGTCATCGCATAATCGCCTGCAGGCCGAGTCCGCCGAGTCGTTGCGACGCCTGAAATGTATACTCGAAGACGGTGCCGTCAAGGGTTGTGACGAAGTCTTCAACCGCTAACCAACATGATGACTACTACGGCTTTGCTTCGATGATCCCGGCTGGGCTTTGATGGTCTTTGCGAGCTCATGCGACGCGGAACTCCTCTGGCTGTTTGATCAAGCTCTCGGCCGGGATGCCAAGCCCCCTATGCAGCTTCCAGATCATCTTCAGCGTCAGCGGCCGCTTGTGGTTCAGAACCTCGTACACCCGGTTCAGGCGTCCGATCATGGGTTCCAGATCCTTGGGGGAGAGACCCATCTGGTCCATGCGGAACTTAATCGCCTCGACCGGATCCGGAAGATCCAGTGGGAAATGCCTCTTCTCGTAGGCCTCCACCAGAGTCACCAGGACGTCGAGACGTTCGCCTTCCGGGGTGTCGGTCTCGGCCATCATGAGCGACTCGATCTCCTTCAGGGCTGCCCGGTAGTCGGCATCGGTTTTGATCGGTTTGATGTCCATCGTCACCTCCTTCAAATCGTCTGCGCGTCGATCTCGTCGTACTGAGCGTGGGTTCCGATGAACCGCACGTAGACCACCCGGTACGCGTAGTTGATCCATACCACCACCCGGTACTTGTTGCCAGCGATGTTGAACGCCACGCGTCCGTCCCTCAGGATGCTTGCGTTCCGGAACTCGGCTTTCACGTCCGCCGGAGATGCCCAGTCGGCCTTGAGCGCGTACCGATACCACGTCAGCCCAGGCTGCTCGGCATCCGCGTAGGCCGGGTTGTCTTCCCAGAATGCCTTGAGTCTCGAGAGGGCGATGATTCGCACTCGCCTATCTTAGTCCCACATTGGGACTACGGCAACGTTCGCCTCCCGGAGGCGAGGCA
Source organism: Pseudomonadota bacterium (assembly GCA_030860485.1). NCBI lineage: Bacteria > Pseudomonadati > Pseudomonadota > Pseudomonadota bacterium. The sequence goes on from JALZID010000240.1 coordinate 6,988, forward strand.
GAAAACCGATCGTCAACCCACGACGCCAGGATCGCCACGATGCGCCCCACGGCGCCGCGGTGGGCCAGGACCACTTGCCGGCCGCGCTCACCGGCCTCGCGGCGTACCTCCGGAGCGGACAGTAGCTCCGAGACGCGGGCGGCCAAGACGTTCGGGTCTTCTGTGATCCAGGCCGCGCCCACGCCGATTAACGCAGCATAGACGGCCTCGAAGTTCGTCACGCACGGCCCCGTCACGACTGGTACGGCGAGGCGCGCGGCCTCGAGCGGGTTGTGGCCGCCGATCCCGACCAGGCTGCCGCCGACGAACGCGACGTCCGAGGCCCCATAGAAGACGGCCAGATCGCCCATGGTGTCGAGCAGCAAGACGTCGGTCTCCGCGGCGAAGGCGTCGCCCCTGGAACGGCGCGTGGTCTCGAAACCGTATTGCTTGCACAGATCGTAAACATGCCCGAAGCGGTCGGGATGGCGTGGGGCAAGGACCAGCAGCGCTTGACTGTGGCGGCCTTGGACCACCGCGTGTGCGCGCAAGACCAGCGCCTCTTCGCCTTCGTGGGTGCTCCCGGCGATCCATACAGGCCGGTCGCGGCCGATCTCACGGCGCAAGCTCGTGCCCTCTGCGAGCAGCCCGGCCGGGACCTCGGCGTCGAACTTGACGTTGCCGGCGTCGCTGACCGCCGCGGGATCGGCGCCGAGCGCCACGAACCGCTCTGCGTCTTCCGACGACTGCGCGGCGATCCGTTGGACGTTGCGGATCAAAGTGCGCGTGACGCCTGGAACGCGCTGGTAGCCGCGAAACGAGCGCGGCGAGAGCCGGGCGTTCGCGAGCAGGACCGGGACCCCTTGGCGCCGGCACTCGGCGAGCAGATTGGGCCACAGCTCGGTCTCCATGATGACCACCGCCACGGGTAGCACGCGCCCCAAAAAACGCCGCATGGCCACGGGTAGATCGAACGGTAGGAAGAAGCGCGGGACCTCCCCGCCCAGCTCCCTGGCCACACACTCGGCACCGGTCGGTGTGGTCGTGGTCATCACCACTTGGAGGTGCGGGAAACGTGCGCCGATGGCCCGCACCAGCACGGCCGCGGCCTGCGCCTCACCGACCGACACGGCGTGGATCCAGAGGCGGGGCCGTCCGCGATCCGCGAGCTGGATATATCCCAGGCGCTCCGGCCAGGCCCGCCGGTAGCCGGGGTGGCGCGCGCCCAGCCAGGCGAGCCTCAAGAACAGGAACGGGGTCGCGAGATAAAAGCAGAGCGTGTAGAGCCTTCTCACCTCTCGAGCCACTCGAGGTAGCGCTCGACGCCGTCCTCGATGCCCAAGAAATCCGCCCCGTAACCGGCCGCGCGCAGCGTCCCGAGATCGGCCTCCGTGTAGGCCTGATAGGCCGCGCGCAGGTCCTCGGGGAAAGGGATGTACTCGATGTCACCGCGCCCGTGCCAGGCGAGGACGGCGCGCGCCGTGTCGTTGAAGCTCCGGCTCGTGCCGGTCCCGACGTTGAACACCCCGGAACACCCGGGGTGCGCGAGGAACCACAGGTTCACGGCCACCACATCCTCGACATGGACGAAATCGCGGCGCTGTTCCCCGTCCGCATAGCCGTGGCTTCCGGCGAAGAGACGCAGCCCGCCGCCGGCTCGGATCTGCCGGTCGAAGTGGTAGACCACGCTCGCCATCCCCGCCTTGTGGGCCTCGCGCGGACCGTAGACATTGAAATAGCGCAAGCCCACGATCTGGCTCTCGGCCTCCGGCAGGCGCCGAAAGACGTGCTCATCGAAGAGGTGCTTGGAGTAACCGTAGGCGTTCACCGGTGCCTCGTGCCCGCGAGAGAATATCTGGCCGGTGCCGTACACTGCGGCACTGGAGGCATAGAGGAAGGGGATGCGCCGCGTGAGGCAATAGTCCAGCAGATCGCGGGAATAGGCGTAGTTGTTGCGCATGAGATAATGGCCATCCCATTCGGTCGTGACCGAGCAGGCGCCGTGGTGGAAAACCGCCTCGATGGGCGCGCGGAGCTCGAAGCCGCGCTGGATGAGCGCGACAAAATCGTCCTTGTCGTAATAATCCATGACGGACAGGCCGACGAGGTTCCGGAACTTGCGCCCGTCCTTGAGGTTGTCCACCACCACGATGTCGCGATGACCACTGGCATTCAAACCTCCGACGAGGTTGCTGCCGATGAATCCCGCGCCGCCTGTCACGACGATCACGATCGAGACCCTCCTTCGGTCAATCCCTCGAGCGCCGTGAGCACGCGGGTGCTGGAGCAGCCCGCCACGAGGGGCAGGGAGATGACCCGCCCGCCCTCGTCCGTCACACAGCCGTGACCCGCGATCTGCTCGGGCCGGTAATCGCCGCCTTTCACCAGGACCTCGGGGCGCACCCGGCAGATGAGGCGCTCCGGCGTGTCCTCCGCGAATGGCACCACCCAGTCCACCGAACGCAGGCCCGCGAGCACCGCCAGACGCTCAGCCAGCGGGTTGACCGGCCGGCCCGGTCCCTTGAGAAGGCCGACGGAGGCATCGTCGTTCACCGCCACGACGAGCCGATCGCCCAAGGCCCGCGCTTCGGCGAGATAACGCACATGGCCGGCGTGCAAGATATCAAAACAGCCGTTGGTCATGACCACGGTCTCGCCGCGCAACCGGGCACGCTCCACGAGCCCGATCAAGGTCTCTTCGCTCACGATGCCGGCGGCCGCACCGGCCTCGTCGTGGAGGGCGGCGGCCAACTCCGCTACGCTCACGCTCGCGGCCCCGAGCTTTCCGACCACGATGCCCGCGGCGGTATTGGCCAACGCCGCGGCGTGCTTCAAGTCCTGTCCGGCCGCGAGCGCCGTTGCCAGCACCGCGACCACGGTGTCGCCCGCGCCGGTGACGTCGTACACCTCGCGCGCCTTGGCCGGGAATTCGGTCTCCTCACCCTCGCGCGGGATCAGCAGCATGCCGCGCCCGCCGCGCGTGACCAGGAGCGCCGCGAGCCCGAGCGTCTCACACAGGCGTCGGCCTTTGTCGACAAACTCGCCCCGACCGGCGCATTCGCCCACGACGGCCTCGAACTCCTTGGTGTTTGGCGTCAGCACGGTGGCACCCCGATAGCGCGAAAAATCGCGACCCTTGGGGTCCACGACGATGGGCTTATTCTGGCTCTGCGCGAGATCGATGATGCGCTCCACATTCGTCAGACTACCCTTGGCATAGTCCGAAAGGACCACGACCTGTGCCCCCGACAGCGCCGATCGGAAGTCTTCGAGCAACTGTTCCATCCCGCCCCCAACTTCATTGTGTGTAGTGTGGGGGCGTTCGAAATCGAGGCGGATGAGCTGCTGGTGCTGCGAAAGAACGCGCAGCTTGACGGTGGTGGGCGACCCGGCAACGCGGGTGAACCGGCAACGCACCCGGAGGGCCTCGAGCCGGTCCGCGAGCACCGCGGCGGCCTCGTCGGTGCCGGTCACGCCGATGAGCATAACGCCGGCACCGAGCGCCGCGACGTTGGCCGCGACGTTGGCGGCCCCGCCCGGCCGTTCCTCGTTGGCCGTCACGTGTACGACCGGGACCGGCGCCTCGGGGGAAATGCGGCCGGTCGCGCCCGACCAGTAGCGGTCGAGGATCACGTCGCCGACGACGAGTATCGATGCGGATTGAAAGGCGCGGGCGCTGAGGGTCATCGCTGGGGCGACGGCACGATCGGACCCCTATAATAGCCCGTCGTGCAGACGAGTAAACCCACATGGGCTCTAGGCCGACCCCCGCGCTACGGCATGCTGGCCGCGGCCGCGGCGATCCTGTGCGCGGCCGTGGGCGTGTACGCAGGCCCGCTTGAGCCCTTCAGCGCCACCTACCGGCTCGAGATGGCGGGGCTCGCGATCGGTACCATCGACAGAAGTCTCGCGCCCGGCCCGGGCGGTCGTTACCGCTACCGTTCCGAAAGCCGGGCCAAGGGGCTCGCCAAGCTCCTTTTCGACGACCACCTGATCGAGGAGAGCCTCTTCGAGGCCAACGCCACGGGTTTTCGGCCGATCCGGTATTCGTCCCGCTACACCGGGCACAAGGGCCCGAGCACGGTGAACGTGCGCTTCGATTGGCGCGGCTCCAAGATCAAGAATAAAAAAAACGAACGCCGCTGGGAGCTGCCGCTGTCCGCTTCGGTCTTCGACAAGCTCCTCTACCAGCTAACCATCATGTACGATCTCCGTGCCGGCAAGCGCGATCTGAGCTACCGGATCGTGGACGGCCACGAGATCAAGACCTACCGATTCCTGGATCTCGGAACGGAGCGTGTCAAGACACCGCTCGGTGCATTCGATTCCGTCAAAATAGAACGACGCAAGGAAAACAGCAAACGCAGGACCACGATCTGGTGCGCCCCTCGCCTCGGCTACCTCGCGGTGCGACTCGACAACCGCGACGGCAAGGGCCGCGACGTCACGGCCCTCATCGATCGCCTGACGGGTATCCCCGCCCGTTAGCACGGCGACCCCGCCCGCGGCACGAGAACCACGACGATGCCGTTACCAGAGCCCCCTATCGCATCGATCGGAAACCGACACCCGTTTCTCTTCGCTTTCCGCTCGGCCCGCTTCAGGTTCCGGCTCTGCACTGTCTCGCACGTGGAACTGCCGGCGGAAAAGGGCTCGACCTTCCACGGGGCCCTCGGGCACCTTTCGCAGCGACAAGCGCCCCTCTCCTATCGTTTCCTTTACGAACCCACCAGCACCGAAACAGCCCCGGCCTCGCATCGCAGCGAGACCTACCGCGCCCCTTCGCGCTCCTGCCACCCTTCCCTGTCCTCATGCAGCGGCTCTTGGAGCGTGCGGAGTGCCTGGGCCTCCTTCTACCATCGGGACGCGACCCTCGACAGCGAGACGAAGCGAGGGCTCGTCGACCGGGCGCGCGCGATCGAGATCACGGGCCACGATCTCTACTGGGACGACTGGTCGCGCTATTCCGGCCGCCAGCACACCTGGATGAAGTTCGGCGGGCTCCTGGGAGAGATCACCTACCGGGGCGATCTCACCCCGTTCCTACCCTGGCTTGCGCTCGGGGAATGGATGCACATCGGTGGAAAGACCAGCTTCGGGCTCGGGCGGTATACAATCGAGCTACCGGGGCAGGGAATAGGCCGCGCTCCGCCGAGTCCGGGACCATCAAGAGGTACACGGATGATGAGCATTCATAGGAAGATAGTGGGGGACGAGCATGGTAACCCGCAAGACGTCATCATTCCTTGCGATGAGTTTCAAGGGATTGCCGAGATCCTGGGGCTGGGCGCGCCTCCCGCGCCGATCGGCCTCCTTTGAACTGCTTCCAATTACCCTCTACTTGGTCCCAAGTTAAAACCGACGACCGATTTGAGGGGATTGAAACTGTCGGTGCCCTGAGCTGTGCAATCGAACTTGACCACTGGTTAAAACCGGCGACTCGCTAGGCCGGCCGGATCGGTGGTTTAGCGCCCCGCTAGTCTGCCTAACCCGGCATTGACTGGTAGCGACGATTGGGGAGGAGCGCGCCGCGCTCTGCCCGTTGTACCGGCGCTATACTGAGAAGGTGAATAGAGAAGAGTTGCGGGCTTGGATCCTGGCGCGGCGCGCCGCCGAGGCGCGTGAGCTCCGCGAACGGACGTCCGTGCCGGAATCCCCCTCCGATGCCATTCGCCGCTCGCTCGGGCTCATCGCGCTCGGGGCCAGACTGCACGGGTGGCCGCATCCCGAGATGCGGTCACGCGCCGAGAAGACGGGATCGTCTACGAGCGTTGGCGGCGACTGCGTGCCCGAATGGGGCCGTGACGACTTCGGGCGAGAGCGCGATGCTCGCGGCCCTCGCCGAGGCACTCACCGAGAGTGGGGCGCCCGCCATGATCATAGGCGGCATCGCGGTCATCGCGCGCGGCGTCCCCCGCCAGACTGTAGATGTGGACGCGACCGTATGGGGTGACGCCACGTCGATCGAAGCATTGGTCGAGGTCTTTCGCCGTCACCACATCGTCCCGAGGATCACTGACGCAGTCGCGTTTGCCCAGGAACGCCAGGTCTTGTTGCTGCGCCATTCGGACACCGGTACGCCCATCGAGGTCACGCTCGCGAGCCTGCCCTGGCCAAGGCCGAGGGCGGCATCCGCATCCTGCGCATCCCTTGCGTGCGCGACCGCGTGGCCCAGACCGCCGCGGCGTTGGTCTTGACCCCCGTGCTCGATCCGGAATTCGAGGACGTCAGCTACGGCTACCGCGAGGGGCGCTCGGTGGACCAGGCCGTGCGCCGCATCATGCAGTTGCGCGATCGCGGCTTCCGTTGGATGGTCGATGCCGATATCGAGCGCTATTTCGACGAGATCCCGAGCGACAAGCTCCTCGAACGGCTCGCCCGGCACGTGGACGAGGAAGCGCTCCTCGCGCTCGTGCGCCGCTGGCTCGCGGCCGAGGTACGGGGACGGGACCGGAGGATACCGCATGACCAAGGGCGTAGCGCAGGGCTCCCCGCTCTCGCCGCTGCTCGCGAACCTCTACCTCGACCGCCTCGACGAGGCGCACCTGCGTGCCGGACATAAGCTGGTGCGTTTCACCGATGACTTCGTGATCCTGTGCAAGACTCGCCCCGAGGCCGAGCAGGCGCTGGACCTCGCCGAGGCGGAGCTGCGTAAGAATGCAGCTTGCGCTCAATCCCACCAAGACCCGGATCACGCACTTCGACCACGGCTTCAAGTACCTCGGCACGATCTTCCTGCGCAGCCTGGTCATGCGCGCCCGCTACCGTGAGCCCGACCCGCTCTGGGGCCCCGCGTCCGCAAGCGCCGAGAGCGAGGCGCCGCCAATAAATATGAATATAGGGCCCGCGCCGACCGAACACACGGCGCTGGCCGAGGCGATGCGCGGCGCGCTCGAAAGTCTGCCGGAAGACCAAGCCCGCGAGCGCTGGGAGGCATTGCGCGAGGTAGAGGCCGAAGCCGATCTGCCCCCATCCGCCTCCGGCCACGACCCCTTGCTGCGTACGCTCTACATCATGGAGCAGGGCGCGGAGCTCGGGAAGGAATACGAACGCTTCATCGTGCGCAAGAAGGACACGGCGCCCATCGAGGTCCCGGCCATCAAGGTCGACCAGATCCTCATCTTCGGGAACGTGCGCATCACCACACCCGCCATGCAGTTCTGTCTCATCGAGCAGATCCCGATCGTTCTCCTTTCGAGCCGCGGGCAATACTACGGCGTCGTCGAGTCCGCCAAGAGCGATCAGGTGACCCTTCATGCCCGGCAGTTCGCGCGCGTTGCCATCCGGACTTTGCGCTCGGGTTCTCGCGCGGGGTCGTGCGCGGCAAGCTGGTCAATGCCCGTACCCTGCTGTTGCGGCAGGGACGCCGTACCGAGGATCCGGACATGCAGGCCGCCGCTTCCGAGATCGAGGGTCTCATCGGTCGCATCGCCGAGGTCGGCACCCTGGACGAGCTGCGTGGGCTGGAGGGGGCGGCCGCCGCACGCTATTTCTCGGTCTGGCCCAAGCTCCTCGGGCCGGAATGGGGCTTCACGGCGCGCCGCCGCCAGCCGCCCCCCGATCCGGTGAACAGCCTCCTGTCCTTCGGCTATACGCTCCTCTTCTACAATGTCTACGCGATGCTGCGCTCCCGGGGGCTGCACCCCCATGTCGGGATCTACCATGCCCTGCGCCCCGGGCACCCGGCGCTCTGCTCGGACCTCATGGAGGAGTTCCGCGCCCCCATCGTCGATGCCACCGTTCTCGCGCTCATCCACCGCCGCCAGGTGAGCCCGGCCGACTTCGTGCTCCCGGCCGAGCCCGGCCTGCCCTGTCTCTTGACCGACGCCGCCCGCAAGCGCGTGACCCATGCTTCGAGCAGGCGATGAACCGGCCGGTCTCCCATCCCGATGCCGGCGAGCGCTGCGACTATCGGCGCGCCATCGCGCTGCAGGCGGAACGGCTCGTCGCATATCTGCGCGATGAGGCCAAGCCCTATGCGCCGTTCCTGACGCGATAAACGATGGCACCCCGTCCGGTGAGCTCGCGTAGGGGCACCCCCCTCTGGGTGCCCTGGTTCCGATAAACGATGGCACCCCGCCCGGTCTCCGTCCCCTCCCACACCTGGGTCATCGCGTACGACATCGCCGACGACCGCCGCCGCGCGCACGTGGCGCGCGTCCTCGAAGGCCATGGCCTGCGGGTGCAATGGAGCGTGTTCGAATGCCGGTGTAACCGGACCGAGATGCAGGCGTTGCGGCGGCGGCTCCTGGAGCTGGCCGAGCCCGGAGCCGACCGCCTGCGCTTCTATCCACTCTGCGGGCCTTGCGCTTTGCGCATCTCCGAGCAGGGACTCGGCGCCATCGAGACCGATGGCGAGGGCGGCTATCGGGTGATCTGATGTTCGTCGTGGTCAGCTACGACATCGCCGACGACCGCCGCCGGGCGCGAATCGCCTCGGAGATGGAGAACTTCGGCAGGCGCGTCCAGTACAGCGTCTTCGAGTGCCACCTGAGCGAGGTCCAGATCACCGATCTCGAGACCCGCTTGCAGGCGATCATCGACTGGGACCGGGACCGCGTACGTTACTATCGCCTCTGCGAGCGCGACGCGCGGCGGACCGTCGTGGACGGCCCCGGCGGGGTGAGCCGCGACTGGGATTACCTCATCGTGTGACGCCCGGCCGAGCGCTGCCCTCGCCTCGCGCGCCGATCGGCGCTCCTGTTGAGCACCGGCACGCGATAGCGCGCGCATGTACTTGAAACCCGAGGTCGCCTTCGGGTTCTGGAGGAGCTTGAGGAGTTAAAACCGACGACCCGATTTGAGGGGGATTGAAACCTACCAGATTCGTGTCCCAGGAAGCCACAACTAACCCATTTTTCTCAACTGGAGGGGGTACCCAGCCTGGAAGGCGCATAGATTGGGCTACGCGGTCAAAAGGTCTCCACTACAAATGGGCTGGATCGCTTCAGTGTACGAGTTGGCCGGCGGCGGT
>JALZID010000241.1 GCA_030860485.1 Pseudomonadota bacterium
GGGGCAAGGTCATTGGCCCCGGGCGGGCCGACACAGGACGCCGCCCGATCCGCCTAGTAGCAAAGGGCGGCGCCTCCGGCGAAGGCGTTGCGGAGGCATCGGATGTGCCCGAGTTCGACCTACCGACCACCAACCTCCGGACCCCACCTGCCGGTGGTCGTCCCTATGGGAGCACCCGGTGGTCACCGGAAACGATAAGCAAGAGCAATGGGGGCCTGTCACCTTGGAGAAGCTGGCGCTCTGGCGCTGGGGCTCGCGATGTTGGCCTGCGGGCGGCGCGTAACGTGCCGGGGGTCCTGAACATCACGGGGGGATGCACGCCCGTGTGGTGAACCGGGGGCGGCCCGCATGGCGTGCAAGGACGGCTACAAGCCGCAGCGGGCGAGCAGCTCGCGGCCTTTCCGCGTGATGAACCCCTCGTCGCTGACGAGGCCGAGCTGCATACAAAAACGCAAAAGGGGCCTGGCGCCGGCCCGTGGCAGATAGACCGTCCCGTCACCGTAACGGTGTTGCAATACCCTGGCAAGCTCCAGATCGTTGGGGAGATTGCCCCATGTGGCCGTGTTCATAGTCATTTTACCTATTGCTTTACCCTACCTGGGATTAAATACCGAGCGATATACGCTATACGCTGGGTTTGTGTCCTTAGATTTCCTGGAAACGCCGGTCGGGTGCAATTCCTGCCCGGCGCCCCTCTCTATGCCGGCCACTCTAAGCGATCGCGTGGCCGGTGGTCTGTGAACTATGTCACTGGCGATCACTGTCATCCGCTCCTGGGAAACGCCCGGGGGCCGGCTGGGTGTCGCATCGCGGCAATGCTTAAGGCAAGAACGCTGCCTACCGAGCGCCGGTTGCCCGCTAGGTGTCGGTGTCGAACGCGGTCGCGGTGCCGGATCGGCGGGGCCGGCGATGTCTCGCGGCAGCGCGCCCACGCACCGGTCCGCGGGTCCGCCATGTCTATATAGCCGTTCGATAGTGTCGAGGTCGATGCCGGAACACCGCCGCGGTCTTCCGCCTATAATGGCAGCCGGTCTGTGAGGAGAAATGGCCGATGAGCCCGGGCGGCGAGCCTGGCCTGTGCTTCCCGTGTAGCTTCCCGATCAAGGCCATGCATGGGCCCGGCAGAGGAGGGCTTCGACCATGATCTTCGGATCGTGCGCTGGCACTCGCTGGGGCTCGGTGAAGCGGCAGTCAAGAGCCGGCTTCGACCGGCGGGGGCTATGTGGCGGTCACCGTGACCATCGAGGCGATGAGCCAGGGCAGCTCGACGCCTCTACGGGGAGCTCAACGGTCACGAGTGCATCATGATGACGCTATAGGGCGATGCGGGCGCAACGGGTGACGCTGCCGGGCCATTTGCCGGAGGCCGCATCGCATCGAGACGACGTGCGGGTGCGAGATCTCGGGACCGTGGCCTATGCCGAGGCCTGGGAGGCCATGCGCCGGTTCACGGCGGCGCGCGGGCCGACCACCGTGGACGAGGTCTGGCTCCTCGATCACCTCCCGATCTATACCCTGGGCTTGAACGGCAAGCCGATCCATGTGCTCGACCCCGGTACTATCCCCGTGTTGCGGAGCGACCGCGGCGGGCAGGTCACCTACCATGGGCCCGGGCAACTCGTGGTCTATGTGCTGGTCGATCTCGCACGCCGTGGCCTGGGTCTCAGGCGGCTGGTGTATGTCTTGGAGCAAGCGGTCATCGACCTCTGTGCCGGCTTTGGAGTGAAGGCCGAGCGGCGGGCCGGCGCACCGGGCGTGTATGCCGGGGATGCAAAGCTCGCCGCGCTCGGACTGCGCGTGCGGCGCGCTTGCAGCTATCACGGGCTCGCGCTCAATGTAGACATGGATCTCTCGCCCTACGCCGGCATCGATCCCTGTGGCTACGCCGGGCTCTGCGTGACCCGGCTTCGCGACCTGGGGGTGGCCGCAGGGATCGCGGACATCAAATCTCGCATCGTGCGTCCCCTCCTGGATCACCTCGGATACGCGCACCCGGAAGCCCGGGCGGCCCGCCATGCCGCCTGAAACCACCGTGCGGCCGCACCTGGACCGCGGGCGCGCGAAGACGGCGCCGCAGAAGCTCCCGCCGAGCACGGGCATCTTGCCGAGGAAGCCGCCCTGGATCCGGGCGCAGGCCCCGACCGATCCCAAGGTCCTGGCGCTCAAGGCGTTGTTGCGTGAAAAGCGCCTGCACACGGTGTGTGAGGAGGCCGCTTGCCCGAACCTCGGGGAGTGCTTTTCACACGGCACCGCGACCTTTATGATCCTGGGCGATTTGTGCACGCGCCGCTGTCCGTTTTGCGACGTGACCCATGGCCGGCCTGCGCCGCCCGACCCCGAAGAGCCTAGGCATCTCGCCGAGGCCGTGGCGGGCATGGGCCTTTCCTATGCGGTCATCACCTCGGTCGATCGCGACGATCTGCCGGACGGTGGCGCCGGCCACTTCGCCGCCTGCATCCGGGCGCTGCGCGCGCGCCTGCCCGGCCTCAAGGTTGAGGTGTTGGTGCCGGATTTCCGCAAACGCGTGGGGATCGCCCTGGAACGGCTCCGCGAGGCACCACCCGATGTCTTCAACCACAACCTCGAGACCGTACCCAGGCTCTACCGCCGGGTGCGGCCGGGGGCGGATTACCGGGGCTCGCTACTGCTCCTCAAGCGTTTCAAGGCTCTGCAACCGGAGGTCCCGACCAAATCCGGGCTCATGCTGGGGCTCGGTGAGGATCTCGACGAGGTCCGCGCGGTGCTGCACGACCTTCGCGAGCACGATTGCGAGATGCTGACCGTCGGCCAGTATCTACAGCCGAGCCGCTATCACCTCCCGGTCGAGCGCTTCGTCACGCCAGCCGAGTTCCGGGAGCTCGGCGACCATGCCCGCGGCCTTGGTTTCCTGCGCGTCGCCAGCGGCCCGCTGGTGCGGTCTTCCTATCACGCCGACTTGCAGGCGCGCGGCGAGCCCGTGGAATGAGGCCGGAGGGCCTAAGCCGCCGCCCCGGGGTCACGCCGAACTCGACCGGGGTCCGGACATAGAACAGCGAGGCCCGCTCGGCGCCCACGAGCTCAATCAGACGTGCCGCCTCGGTGTCGCTCACGGGGCGACTTCGGCACCCGTGAGATCCCCTCGGGTACGCAGCACCTCGCAGTCGGCCTCGCCGCGTGCGAAGCGCGCCGTGACCGGATCGCCAGGGCTTAGCACGGCCGCGTCGCGGACCACCTGGCCCGTCGCAGCGGTCGTGACGATGGCGTAGCCGCGCGCGAGTGTTGAGAGCGGGCTCATCGCGTTCAGGGTGGCACCGAGCTTCGCGAGCCGTTCCCTGTGAACCGCCAGTCGTTGCGCGATCGCTCGGGTGAGCCGGGCCTCCTGGTGGCGGCAGATGCCGTGGCGCAAAGCCAGCGCCTGTTGCGGGTCATGGCGCAGGAGACGGGCCGTCTGTTCCGTGAGCTTGGCCATCTTCAGCGTGCGTGCGCTATGGGCAGCCCGCGCGAGCCGAAGCCATAGTTCGTCGACGCGCTGGCTCTGGTCCATGAGCCGCCGGCGCGGGTGCACGAGACGTTTGGAGAGCCACTCGAGTGCTGCTTGCCCGCGCTTTACCCGCGATAGGAGCGCGCGCAGGAGCCGCGTTTCGAGGTTGCTCTGCTGGGTCAACAATCCTTGCCGATCCGGGCTCACCAACTCGGCCGCGGCCGAGGGCGTGGCGGCGCGGCGATCGGCCACCAGATCGGCGATGGTGAAATCGATCTGGTGCCCGATCCCGGTCACCACCGGCAGCTCAGAGGCGTAGATCGCCCGCGCCACGGCCTCTTCGTTGAAGGCCCAGAGGTCCTCGAGCGAGCCCCCGCCCCGAGCCAGGATCAGGACATCGCAGTCTTTGCGCCGATCGGCCACGAACAGGGCGCGGGCGATCGCCGCGGCCGCTCCGGCGCCCTGCACCGGCACCGGGTAGACCACCACCGGCAGGGCCGGGAAGCGGCGTTTCAGGATCGAGAGCACATCGCGGATCGCCGCCCCGCTCGGAGTGGTGATGATGCCGACCGCACGGGGCAAGGCGGGGAGGGGGATTTTGTGCTCCTCATTGAAGAGGCCCTCCGCTGCCAGCCGCCGTTTCAGCGCTTCGAGTGCCAGCCGCAGGCGGCCCTCGCCGGCGGGCTCCAGGTGCTCGACGATGAGCTGAAAGTCGCCCCGTCCCTCGTAGAGGCTGACCTGGGCGCGCGCCAGCACCTGCATCCCGTTCACAGGATCGAAAGTGAAGGCCGCATTGCGGGAACGGAAGAGGGCGCAGCGCACCTGGCATTGCGCGTCCTTGAGGGAGAAGTAGAGGTGCCCCGAGGCCGGCCGGGCCAGGTTGGAGATCTCACCCTCGACCCAGAGCGGCGGGAAGCCCTCTTCCAGGATGGCGCGGGCCTCGTGGTTCAGGCGCGTGACGGTGTAGATGTCCCGGAAAGGCCGGGCAATGGGAAGGACACCCTGCATGGGCACATCATACGGTAGAACCCGCGCCGAAGCAGGACGGCGCGGTTGTAAGGCGGGCGGTATGGGTCGCGCCCGGGCAGGCGGCCGGCGAGCGCATCCCAGCGTACGGCGAGACCGGGCAGCACCCCGACAGGGGTCTCGGCCGCACGGTCCTGCACACCCGGTTTCCCGGGCTCGGTTCCACTCAGCACCTCGCGGGCCCCCCCATGGTTCAGGCGCACGGCATGGACGTATCTCTATATTCCTATATTACATAATATCATAGCTATATATTCTTTCAAAGCATCGATTCGCTCCGCTATAGTGGCCGCATCGCGACATCAGGAGGCATGGCATGGCGACCACGAAGCTCGATCACTCCGAAGCCCTGTTCGAGCGGGACCGACCGACTTGGATCGAGTCGCTCCTTGATGTCGTAAGACAACTGCGGTTCGGTTCCGTGGAGATCACGGTGCACGACGGGCGCATCGTCCAGATCGAGCGCAAGGAAAAATTGCGTTTCGAAACACCCGCATCGTCGAAAGGGCGATAGAAAAGGCGAGGGGACAGATAACGACTCCGCCCCAGTCGACTGGAGGCATAGAACTGGAGTCGACAACGGAGCTGACCGGACCACCGGAGGTTCTCATAAAAGAAGGAGATCATCGTAATGAGAAACTCTGGGGTCACGCTGCCCGTGCTGGGCGCGACGATAGCAGGTGCGATCATAGGGGGCTTCGCGGTCCCGGCCATGGCCGGGGAAGCGATCCCACCGGCCGTGCAAAGGCGCCTCGACGAGCTCGATCTCAAGGTCCGCACCTTGGAGCGCCAGCAGGAGGCTGTCTGAAGAGGTGCACACCGCCGACAAGGCCAAGCAGACGGCCACGGTCTCGGCGGGGGCGGATGGGTTTGCGCTGAAGTCCACCGACGGAGCCTTCCAGCTCAAGCTGCGCGCGCTCCTGCATGCCGATTCGCGCTGGTTCTTCGACAGCGACGATCCGACCGGCGACGACACCTTCACCTTGCGGCGCGCGCGCCCATTCATCGAGGGCACTGTCTTCAACAACTTCGATTTCCGGTTCATGCCGGACTTCGCGGGCGGCAGGACGGTCATCCAGGACGCCTACGTCGACGCGCGCTTCCTGCCCTGGTTGCAGATCAAGGCCGGAAAGTTCAAGACGCCGTTCGGCATCGAGCGTCTGCAATCGGGCTCCGCCATCCGTTTCGTCGAGCGGGCGCTGCCTAATAACCTGGTCCCGAACCGTGATATCGGCGGGGAGTTGCACGGCGAGCTCGGCGGAGGGGTCTTCAGTTATTCGCTGGCCGGGCTGAACGGGGTCAACGATGGCCGTTCGAGCAAAGACATCGGCGACATCGACAACAACGTCGACAAGGATTTCGCGGGGCGCATCTTTGCCCATCCCTTCCTGAACACGAGCATCGTGCCCTTGCAGGGCCTCGGGATTGGTTTCGCCGCCAGTTATGTGGATACCGGCGGCAACGTCGACTCGCCCAATCTGCCCAACTACCGGACCTCGGGGCAGCAGCGCTTCTTCGCCTATCGCGGTACGACCTTCTCCAACGGCGAGTGGCTCAGGCTTTCTCCGCAGGGATATTATTACTCTTACGGTCCCTTCGGGCTCCTGTGGGAATACGTCAACGTCGCCCAGGATGTCGCGCGCGACATCGACGGTGTGACCCGTTCCGACGATCTCAGTCACGATGCTTGGCGGATAGCGGCCTGGTATCTCAACCAAAACATCAAGCTGGCCTTCGACTACGAGCAACCCGAATTCGAGGGCGGTGGGGGCGGCACGGCCGAGTCACCGCGTGACCGCGAAGACGAGAAAGTCGTTCTCGGTCGGTTACAGCTCTACTTTTAACCCGCCTACCTGCAAAGGAGAGGATCTATGTTCACGAAAGAAGTCTTGCTGGGCTTGACGATGCTGACCGTGGTGCTGTCGCTCGTCAACCCGATCATGGGCTGGGCCGCGGAGGTGACGCTGCTCAATGTCTCGTACGATCCGACGCGCGAGCTGTACCAGGAGTACAACGCTGCGTTCGCGAAACACTGGCAGGAAAAGACCGGCGATACCGTGACCGTGCAGCAGTCGCATGGCGGATCGGGTAAGCAGGCACGCGCCGTCATCGACGGTCTCGAGGCGGACGTGGTGACCCTGGCGCTAGCCTACGACATCGATGCCATCGCCGAGAAATCGGGCTTCATCCGCAAAAACTGGCAATCCGATTTGCCGGGATCGAGTTCTCCCTACACCTCCACCATCGTGTTTCTGGTGCGCAAGGGCAACCCCAAGGGGATTAAGAACTGGGACGACCTCGTTAAGCCCGGCGTCTCGGTGATCACACCGAATCCCAAGACCTCCGGAGCCGCCCGCTGGAACTACCTCGGCGCCTGGGGTTATGCCTTGCTGAAATCGAATCGTGACGAAGCCAAGGCCAAAGATTTTATCGCCGAGCTCTATAAGAACGTGCCGGTGCTCGATACCGCGGCGCGCGGCGCGACCACCAGCTTTGTCTTACGTGGCATCGGAGATGTGCTCATTAATTGGGAGAACGAGATCCTCATGAGCGGCAGGGAGCTAGGCCCGGATAAGTTCGACATCGTCGTGCCGCCAAGCAGCATACTGGCCGAGCCTACGGTCGCCGTGGTCGAAAAGGTCGCGGACAAGCACGGCACGATCGAGGCCGCGCGCGCCTATCTTGAGTATCTCTACACCAAGGAAGGCCAGGAGATCGTCGCCAAGCACTTCTACCGGCCGGTGGATGCGGAGATCGCGGCCAAATACGCCTCCCAGTTCCCGAAGCTGACGCTGTTTACGCTGGCGGAAATAGTGGGCGATTGGAAAAAAACCAATCAGGTCCACTTCGCCGATGGCGGGGTGTTCGACCAGATCTACACGACTGGTCGATAAGGCAATCCCCCTAAGTCAATCCACTCCCTATTCGGAGGTGAATATGTTCGGGTTTCTCTGGGGTTTCATCGTTGGCATCAATGTAAGTATTTTCGTGTGGTCCCTCCGGCGGATAGGCGCGATCCAAAGGGCCGATGCCCGTGAACGTCAGCCTGGTCCGCCGGTGGTGCAGGATCCGGCGCGTGCCACGAGCGGTGCCGATTGGCTCTGGGTCACCTAGGGTTGGATCACCGGATGGCGTCACCGACGACGCAGTCGGCTGAAGGCGGCCGTGCTTGCTCCGCCTCCGCCCTTCCTCGGCCGCACGGGACCGGGGTCTTCTAACGCAACGAGAGGAACGTCACATGACCATCAAGGCTATCAATGTACGCAATCAGTTCCGGGGTTTTGTCAAGGAGATCGTGCCGGGGCCGGTGCTCTCGGAGGTCGATGTCGAGACCTCCGCGGGGATCGTGACCTCGGTCGTCACCTCGCGATCCCTGACCGAACTCGATCTCAAGATCGGCTCCGCGGTGCTGGCCCTCGTGAAGTCGACGGAGGTCGCCCTGGCGAAGCTTTAAAGCTCGGTTCATTGGTCGTCCAGCGTTATCCCCCTCCGCTCGCGCCGGTCCGCGAGGGGAGGGGGAAACGCACCGGTTTTGATCATCGAGATAGGAGAACAACCGTGCCGGTAAGCCAACTCGTCGATTATTTCAATGACCGGATCCGCACCCAGGAGGTACGCTATCTGCCCGAGGACCCGATTCGTTCGCGCCACGGGGCGGTCGAGGCGAATTTCGGACCACTGCGCCTGACGAGCGTGTTTCAGCCGCTCGTCGCGATCGCGTCCGGCGGGCGTCTGGCTGTCGGCCACCAAGCCTATTTGCGTGCGATCCGTGCGAACCACGCGGCGCTACCGGCGCCCGAGGTCTTTGCGAGCACCCGCGAAGCGGCGGCGATCGTATACTTGGATCGGCTGTGCCGCACGGTGCATATGCTCAATTTCCTGCGCCAGGCGACCGAGGACGGCTGCTTGTTTCTACATGTGCACGCCCGCCATATCCTGGGGGTCCCGCATGATCATGGCGGGTACTTCGAAAGTCTCTTGCATCGCTGCGGCTTGACCCCCGAGCGCATCGTGATCCAAGTCGATCCGCCGGGCGCGGAGGACCCCGATGGCTGCCGCCGAATGCAAGCCGCGCTGAGAAACTACCGGCGGCGAGGGTATTGCGTGGCTATGAACGTCACCTGCGGCGTCCACAGGGAAAATATTCTCGAACATGTCTCGGAGCTGCAACCGGATTACGTGCGACTCGACCGCACCTGCCTGGCGATCGGGGACGCCCCGTTGGCGCGGGCTATGACCTTGATCGCTCTTCTCCACGAATCCGGAGCCAAGGTCATTGTCCATCGCCTTGAGACCGCGACGGAGGTTCGTGCCGCCACGGATTACGGGGTGGATGTGGCCGCGGGAAGTCACTTCGGACGGCCGAGCCCTGATCTGAGGGGTCCTATCCCCGTTCCCGTGCACGGCAGTCCTCCATTCGGGAGCCGCACAGCGCCCGGTACGGGGCTGGTTCGGGAGGGCGATGTCTTATTACGTTATGCATAAATGGTTATTTGCTAATTAGGCTTTCGTGCCCTGGCCTCCGAGCACCGGCTGGTGCACGCGGACCGGGCCGACCTGAAGCGCTTTCAGGAGGTCCAGCGCGTCACCGCGGACGAGCAGTTCGGCGGATGGATCCAGGCCGCGCATTTCGGCGCAGGCGGTGTGCAGGGCGAAAATAGGACCCCTCCAATGACCCGCCATATCGTCCGTATCGTCCGCTGGATCGCGTGGGCGCAACTGGCCGTGGGCCTGCTCCTGCTCTGGTCAGCCCTGGGCGATGCGCCGATACCCGCCGTTCTCACATTGCCATAAGAGAGTGCCGCGATGCCACCAACCAAGCACCCATCTCCCAGCCGTTCCCCGATCCCAGGGTTCGGACTGACGCTGGGCTACACGATGATCTACCTCAGCCTGATCGTGCTGGTCCCGCTCGCTGGGGTATTTGTCAAAGCGGCCGGGCTCGGTCTTGACGGCCTCTGGTCGATTCTCGGCTCGCCTCGTGTGCTGTCGGCGCTGAAGCTTTCCTTCGGAACGGCGCTGATCGCGGCGGCCATCAACCTGGTCTTCGGCATGCTCGTAGCCTGGGTATTCGTGCGCTACGAGTTTCCGGGCAAGCGGCTCTTCGATGCGACGATTGATCTGCCCTTCGCGCTGCCGACCGCGGTCGCCGGCATCGCACTGACGGCGCTCTACGCGGGCAACGGCTGGGTCGGCCAGTTTCTGGAACCGCTGGGCATCAAGGTGGCCTTCGCGCCGCTCGGCATCGTCGTCGCGCTGACCTTCATCGGCCTGCCGTTCGTGGTGCGCACGGTCGAGCCGGTGCTGAGGGACGCCGAGAAGGAGCTGGAGGAAGCTGCCGCCTCGCTCGGCGCAACGCGCTGGCAGACGGTGAGGCGGGTCGTTTTTCCGGCCATCCTGCCGGCGCTCTTGACCGGCTTCGCGCTGGCCTTCGCACGCGGCGTCGGCGAATACGGATCGGTGATCTTCATCGCCGGCAATCTGCCGCATGTGTCCGAGATCGCGCCACTGCTCATTGTCATCAAGCTGGAGGAGTATGGTTATGCGGGCGCCACCGCGGTGGCGGCAGCCATGCTGATCATCTCCTTCGCGCTGTTGCTGGTCATCAACGCGCTGCAGGCGTGGACCAACCGCTACCGGACCCAGCGCCATGTCGAACCCGCACTGCCTCATCCTGTGCTTCAGGGAGCTGGAGCATGAGTCCGCCGATCGACCACTCGCTGCTCGATCCGCCCCGGCTCCCCTTCGAGCCGCTGCTACAGCGCAATGCCGTGATCACCGAGCAGCCTTGGGTCCGCTGGCTTCTGACGGCCGGCGCGCTCGCCTTCCTGATGGTGTTTCTTCTGCTTCCCCTGGTTAGCGTTTTTACGGAGGCCTTGCGCGGCGGCTTCAAGCTGTACTGGGAGTCCTTGAAAACGCCCGACGCGCTGGCGGCAATCAGGCTCACCCTCACCGTCGCCGCCATCGCGGTGCCGCTGAATCTCGTCTTCGGCGTGGCCGCGGCCTGGGCCGTCACCAAGTTCGAGTTCCGCGGCAAACTCTTCCTCATCACGCTGATAGACCTGCCGTTTTCGGTGTCGCCGGTGGTCTCCGGCCTGATTTACGTGCTGATGTTCGGCGCGCAGGGCTGGTTCGGTCCTTGGCTGGCCGCGCACGACATCCACATTATCTTCGCCGTGCCCGGCATTGTGCTGGCCACGATGTTCGTGACCTTTCCTTTCATCGCGCGCGAGCTGATTCCGCTGATGCAGGAGCAGGGCACGGATGACGAGCAGGCGGCGCTGTCGCTGGGCGCGAATGGCTGGCAGGCCTTCTGGCAGGTCACGATGCCGAACATCAAATGGGGCCTGCTTTACGGCGTGCTGCTGTGCAACGCCCGCGCCATGGGGGAGTTCGGTGCGGTTTCCGTGGTCAGCGGCCACATCCGCGGCGAGACTAATACCATGCCGCTGCATGTGGAAATCCTCTACAACGAATACAACTTCGCCGCGGCCTTCGCCGTAGCCTCGCTCTTGGCCGGGCTGGCCCTGATCACGCTCGCGCTGAAATCCTTACTCGAAGCACGGCACGGCGCCGAGCTTTCGGCCTCGCATCGTCATTAACGGAGCGCTCATGGACATTCGTATCCGCCACATCCACAAAAGCTTCAGCGGCTTCCCCGCGCTGGTGGACGTCAATCTCGACATCCGATCAGGCGAGTTGATCGCACTCCTGGGTCCGTCCGGGTCCGGTAAGACGACGCTGCTGCGCGTCATCGCCGGGCTTGAATTTCCGGACTACGGAGAGATTCTGTTCGGCGCCGAGAACATGGGGCTCAAGCCCGTGCATGAGCGCCGCGTCGGTTTCGTGTTCCAGCACTACGCGCTGTTCAAGCACATGAGCGTGCTGGACAATATCGCCTTCGGCCTGCGCGTGCGGCCCAGGTCCTTGCGGCCCGGTGAGGCCCAGATCCGCCGCAAGGCCGTCGAGCTGCTGGACCTGGTGCAGCTCGGGGGCCTGGAGCGGCGCTACCCACACCAGTTGTCCGGCGGCCAGAAACAGCGGGTGGCCCTGGCCCGCGCCTTGGCGATCGAACCGCGCGTTCTGCTCTTGGACGAACCGTTCGGCGCGCTCGACGCCAAGGTGCGCAAGGACCTGCGCCGCTGGCTGCGCGAGCTACACGACCGGACCGGTTACACGACCGTGTTCGTCACCCACGACCAGGAAGAGGCGCTGGAATTGGCCGACCGGGTGGTGATCATGAACCGTGGGTGCCTCGAGCAGGTCGGCACCGTGGACGAGGTGTACGAGCACCCGCGCACGCCATTCGTCTTCGACTTCCTGGGCGGCACCAACGTGCTCGACGCCGAAATGCACGGACGCAAGGTTTTCCTGCGCGGTGCCGAGCAACCGCTGGTGACCGACATCATCCATCCCGATGGCCCTGCCGACCTCTACGTACGCCCGGGCGATCTGCGCGTCGCGGACCCGGGCACACCCGGCATCGAGGTGCACGTAACCGCCGTTCAGCGCACCGGGCCCATCGTGCGCGCCAGCGCCGAAGTATTATCCAACGGCACCGGCGTCAGCATCGAGTTGCCCCATCTGCATCACGACGCAGCCAGGTTCCAGGCGGGCGCCACGCTCCGGCTGAAGATGATGCAGTTCTGCGTATACCCGCGAGCCGTTGCGGCTCATGCGCACCCGATTACGGATGCTCCGGAGCCGACCGCCGCCGAATCGCAAGCGCGCACCCGCGCCTAGCCTGGATTGTCACGGACAAGGCTTCCGGCGCCTGCACAACGAGTTGCACGTCACCACAGTGTTCGTCACCCACGACCAGGAGGAGGCCCTCGAGGTCGCCGATCGCATCGTCACCCTGAACGAAGGCCGCGTGCAGCAATTCGGGGCCCCGACGAGGTCTACGCCGGGCCCGCGAGCCCCTTCGTCTATCATTTCCTGGGCGATGTGAACCTCTTCCACGGGCGGGTCCGCGAGGGCCGGGCCTGGATCGGGGACATCGCGGTCGATCTGGAACATCACGACGGCGTCGACGATGTCCCGGCCCAGGTCTACGCGCGTCCCCACGAGATCGATGTCGATCGCTATCCCAATGGCTGTGGCATCGAAGCGGTGGTCCGCGACGTGCGGCCGCTCGGGGACGTGGCGCGCATCGAGCTGGAGCGCCGGGACGGCACCGGGAGCGTTGAGGTCAAGCTCTCGCGCGAGCGTTATGGGGAGGCGCGGCTCGCCAAGGGCGAGCGCGTCTATCTCAGGCCGCGCAATCCGCAGGTATTTTTCGAAGCCCGAGGTCCGATAGCACTGGCCCAGTGACGGCGGGGGGGTGGCGTGGATCGCCGGATCGCCGCCGCTTACCCCATTAGCCTACGCGTGCTGGGCATATCGAAACCCAATTCGACGGCGGTCGCCACCTTGTTCACGTATTGATCCCCCGGCAGTTGAGAATGCTTCTTATTCGCATCACCGTTTAGCACGAGCCGATCGGGTGCTCTATACTTCCGTCATGGACTGTGTCCAAAACGATGAAAGGAGTAGAGAGTATGAAACAATCAAGCGTGTTAGCAGTGCTTATGGCTGTTGGGACCGCTGGTTCGGTATGGGCGGCCGATACAGTTGTCCACTTCGGGATGGTGGGCATTGTCGGCCAAACCGCCCGCCTCAACGTGGTCAACACCGCCATCGGTAACCCTAATGAGTCGCCCTGCCTGGTTGAGTTGACGTTCTTCGACAGCGAGGGTACGCAATTGACCCGTAAGGAACAAAGACTTCTAGGGTTCGGTAAGGCGGCGTCCGTGGACTATGGCGACCCCAATCTACTAGAGCGCTCCGAGATCCGGGCGTCGGTGAGAAAATTCGATAATCCGGCGACGAAGGTTAACGAGTGCGGCGACGTTATCGCCACGGTCGAGGTGTTTGACAACGATACCAAGAGAACCGCCGTTTTATACACCGACCCCGATCAGTAACGATACCAAGAGAACCGCCGTTTTATACACCGACCCCGATCAGTAGAGCGGGGCGAGTGTGTCCCTACCGTAACGTGCCGGTGCCCGAGATTCGATCAGGTTGCTCGGTGATGGCCGCCTTACCTACCACGCTACTGTCCCCCCGCAACAGAAGGAGCAGCGGAGCGACTTGGATCAGAAACATGAGGACCGTGGCGAGGTTGGCCAAGGCTGCGAGCAGACGTTCAATCAGCGTCATTATAGGCACTCCAAAGGTTAGTGGATGTGCCTATTATAGGGCGCCAAAAGAGATCGCAACCCCTTTTACCCCTCGGAAATGCAACGGATTGCATAAGCAGGGACCGCCGAGTAAGTCTGACAGAGTTCCAGTGCCCTATTGCAAACAGGACAGACTATGTTCACGTTCTGTCCGCCCGGCCCGGGGGCACGAACGAAACGGCACCACAGGTCCTGCGCGCGGATCGCGAGCGGGTCGGTCATGCGCATCATGGGGGGGTAGGGGAAGGGGTGGGTTGCGGAAGGCGCACGGACGAGCTCTACGCCGGGCCTGGGAGCCGCCGGGCCTGCGAGCTAGTTAGTCTATCATTTTCTGGGGGATGTTAGCCTGTTCTACGGGCGGGTCCGCGAGAGTCGCGTCGCGCGTTCGGCCGGCCCTCGGGTGGGTCGCGTCGTAGACCTTGGCCAGGTGCTGGAAGTCGAGGTGGGTGTAGACCTGGGTGGTGGCGATGTCGGCGTGGCCCAGAAGCTCCTGGACGGCGCGCAGATCGCCCGAGGACTCGAGGAGATGGCTCGCGAAGGAATGCCGGAGCATATGGGGATGGACGCGTTGGTCGAGTCCCTGACGGATCCCCCATTCGTACATGCGCTTCTGCACCGCGCGAACCGAGAGCCGCTCGCCGCGCCGGCCGACGAAGACCGCGCGTTCCTCGGGGCGAGTGCACTCTGCACGCACCGGGAGCCAGGACCGCATCGTTTTGACGGCATAGCGTCCCACCGGGACGATGCGCCGCTTGTTCCCTTTGCCGGTCACCCGCACCTCGCGCTCGACCAGGTCGAGGTCGGCGAGGTCGAGCCCTACGGCCTCCGAGACCCGCAGCCCCGAGGAGTAGATGAGCTCCAGGAGGGCGCGGTCGCGGATAGCCAGAGGATCAGTCCCCGGGATGGCCATGAGGCGTGCCGACTGGTCCACGTCCAGGACCTCCGGGAGCCGCTTCTGGGCCTTGGGTGCGCGCAGCCCCTGTGCCGGGTTCCTGCCCACCCGGCCCGCGCCCTCGAGATATCGATAGAAGGCGCGGATCGCCGACAGGCGGCGCTGCAGGCTGCGGCCGCCGAGGCCGCGGCGGTGGCAGGTCGCGATGAACCCGGAGAGGTGCCCGGCATCGATCTCCGCCCAGTCACGCAACCCGGCCTCCGCGGCATGGCTCGCGAGTGCCAGGAGATCGCGGCGATAGGCCGAGACGGTATGCGGGGAGCGCTGGCCGATCCCGGCGAGGAAGCGCGCGATGTCGTCCGTCATGGCACGACCCGGTTACGGGGCCGCCGGCGGGGGCCTGGCAGGTAGGGGTCCAGGATGGCGCTCGTCACCTGGCCGAGTTGGGCCAGGAACTCGACCCCGAGGCCCGCCGGGTAGCGGTCCGGATCACGGCTGCCGGCCCCGAGTATCCCGGTCCAATGGCGGCAGCCGAGCGGCACCAGGGCCGCCGAGCGCACCTCCCGGGCCTCTGCACCGAACAAGGCCGCCCCTTGCGCCGCTTCCGGCGTGCCGCACACCGGCTGTCCGGCGCGGAGGAGGTCGACGAACGCCGCGCGCTCGGGGCCTTCCTCCCCCACGAATGACCGGATCGCCTCCCGGGGCCCCGGCGTGGGTCGTGCGAACACCAAAAGCCCGCTGATCTCGGCCCGGCCCTCGTCGGCGAGGCCCTCCCGTAGTGCGGTGAGGAACGACTTCAAGCCCCTGACGCGCAGTAGCCTCAAGGTCAACCGATGCAGGCGGCCCTTGAGGTCTTCGTTGTCACGGGCGATCCGGATCAGCTCGCGGTACCCTTGGTCGAGAAAACGCTGCTGCTCGCGCAAGACCTCCACCTGGCGCTCGATGAGCGACACGGTGCCACCGGCGAGGTGCGGAACCCTCATCTCGGCGAGCAAGGCCGGGTGGCGGGTCAGGAACTCCGGGTGCTCGCGCAGGAAACTGGCCACCTGAGGCTCGGTTGGCAGGGGATCGTCCAAGGGCAGCGGGAGGTCGCGATCGTTCACAGCTCGATGCGCCCCTCGAAGGCGTGCGTGGCGGGCCCGGTCATGTAGACCGGCTGGCCTTGGCCCGCCCACTCGATCCATAGGTGGCCGCCGGGAAGGGCCACATCCACCGCCGGCCCCAAGAGCCCCTGGCGCCGGCCGGCCACCACCGCGGCGCACGCGCCGGTCCCGCACGCCGGGGTCTCGCCCACCCCGCGCTCGAAGACCCGCAGCTGAATATGCCCGGCATCCAGCACCTCCATGAAACCCACGTTGGCCCCCTGGGGGAAGAGCGCATGGGTGGCGATGGCGGCCCCGAGCTCCGCGACCGGCGCGGTGGCGACCGCGTCTACCCGGAGAACCACGTGCGGGTTGCCGAGCGACAGGGCGGCGACCCGCACGTTGCCGGTCCCGAGCGGGACCTCATAGAGCTCGGCCGGGGCCGACAGGAGCATCGGGACCTCGCCGGGCATGAGGCGCGGCGGACCCATGTCCACCCGCACCGATCCGTTCTCCCGGCAATCCAAGCGGACGAGCCCGGCGAGGGCCTCGATGACGATGGCGTCGTGCCGCGCGTGCCCGCGGTCCTTGAGGTAACGGGCCACGCAGCGCGCGCCGTTGCCACAGTGCCCGACCTCACCGCCGTCGGCATTGAAGACCCGATAGCGGGCCGCGACGCCGTCACCTTGCGCCGGCTCGATCAAGAGCACCTGATCGCAGCCGACGCCGAGCCGCCGATCGGCCAACCGGCGCACCTTTGCGGCATCGATATCGATGGCATGGGCCAAACCATCCAGCAACACGAAGTCGTTGCCGAGGCCATGCATCTTGGTGAACGCGACCTGCATGCCCGCTAGGGTAGCCGATCATCATTGAAATGCGAGCGGCCGGTTCCTGTCGACGACCCGCTGCGGTTCGAGCCCCGCGGTCGCCCCGTGGTTGATCGAGCCCGGTGTTGGATCAGGATTACAATAGGCCGCTCAGTCGGTGCCCATCGGGAAAGCGTATGTCGGACCCCTTCGGCGAGGTTAACGAGGCGGATTTTTCTACCCGCGTCATCGAGCGCTCGCGTGAGCTGCCGGTCATGGTGGATTTCTGGGCGCCGTGGTGTGCCCCGTGCCGCATGCTCACCCCGATCTTGGCCAGGATCGCTGGAGACTACGCGGGCCGGATGGAGCTGGTCGCCGTCAACATCGATGAAAACCTCGATCTGGCCAGGACCTATCGAGTCCAGAGCATCCCCCTGGTCCAGCTCTATCGTGACGGCGCGGTCGTCGAAGAGTTCCTGGGGGCGCAACCGGAGGGGGTGATCCGCGCGCTCCTGGAACGGCACATCGAGCGCGCCTCCGATCGCGCGCGAGAGGCTGCTCGAGCAGCCCTGGCGCGCGGGGAGGCCAGGCACGCCGAGGCTCTGCTGCGCGAGGCCCTGGCCGCCGATCCCGACAACGACCGGTTGCCGCCGGACCTTGCGGGGTTGCTCACCGAGACCGGACGCTTCGACGAGGCCGACGAGATCCTCGCTGGGCTTCCGGCCGCACGCGCCCTGGACGAGGACATCGCAGCACTTCGGGCCCGCATCAAGTACGGGCGGCTCGCGGCCCAGGCACCGCCCGAAGAACGGTTGCGCCAGGCCATCGCCGCTGACCCTGGCGACTGCGAGGCACGCTATCGATTGGCCGCCCGCCTGATCATGGAGCATTCCTTCGAAGCTGCCCTGGAACAGCTCCTGGAGGTGGTGCGGCGCGACCGGGCGTATGGAGACGATGCGGCCCGCAAGGCCATGCTAGAGGTCTTCGCGCTCATGGGCGGGGAGGGGCCCGTCGTCAAACGCTACCGCGCGTTGCTTTCCTCGCTGCTCTACTGAGCCCTGCCCGTTGCCGAGCGGCGCAACCATCCTGGAGCTTCGTGAGGTCTCGAAGTCGTTCGGCAGGGTCTCGGTCCTGGCGCCGACCACGCTGTCGGTGGCACGCGGCCGGAGCACAGTCCTCATCGGTCCGAGCGGCTGCGGGAAGAGCACCCTGCTGCGCCTCATGCTGGGACTGCTCCGGCCCGACGCCGGCTCGGTCTATTTCCGCAGCGTCGAGCTCGCGCCCCACAACGTCCGCGGGCTGCGCCAGGCGATGGGCTATGTGGTACAGGACGGCGGCCTGTTTCCACACCTTACCGCCGCCGGCAACGTTTCCCTCATGGCCCGCTACCTTGGCTGGGACGCGGCCCGGATACGGGGGCGCCTCGATGGCCTCACAACCCTGACCCGCTTCCCCCGCGAGGCCCTGGCGCGCTACCCGGCACAGCTCTCCGGCGGGCAGCGACAGCGCGTCGGCCTCATGCGCGCGCTCATGCTCGACCCGGAGGTCCTGCTCCTCGATGAGCCGCTCGGGTCCCTCGATCCGCTGGTGCGGGCCGAGCTCCAGGAGGATCTCGCGGAGGTGTTCCGCTCGCTCGGCAAGTCCGTAGTCATGGTCACGCACGACCTCGCCGAGGCGGCCTTCTTCGGCCACGAGATCGTATTGTTACGTGACGGTCGGATCGTTCAGCGGGGAGTCCTCGAGGACCTGTTGAACGCGCCGGCCGATCCCTTCGTCACCCGCTTCATCCGGGCGCAGCGGCGCTTCGACGGTGCGCCCCCGTGACGGGATGGAGCCGCGCCGCCGCCGCCGTGGCGCTTTTCCTCGTCGGCGGGCCTGACGGGGTCGCCGCCGAGTCGGCCCTGCGCGTGGGATCGAAGTCGTTCACCGAATCCGTGATCCTGGGGGAGATCGTGGCGCAGGCGGTGCGCGCGGCCGGCGTCCCGGTCGAGCACCAAGCGGGTCTCGGCGGGACGCGGCTGGTGTGGAATGCGCTCGAGACGGGCGAGATCGACGTCTACCCCGAGTACACGGGCACCATCGTCGAGGAGATCTTGTCCGGCGAGCGGCCCGCCGCCGGGCAGCCGTCCGAGACGTGGCTGCGCGAGCGCCTGGCGGCGCGCGGCTTGGTGCTGTCCGCACCGCTCGGCTTCGACAACGGGTACGCCCTGGCCATGCCCGAAGGGCTTGCCGGCCGGCTCGGCGTGCGCTCGATCTCCGATCTCCGGCGGCACCCGGCGCTGCGCCTCGGTTTCAGCAGCGAGTTCATGAACCGGCGTGAGGGGTGGCCGAGCCTGCGCGAGCGCTACCGCCTGCCCCACCGCGAGGTGCGCGGGCTGGAGCACGACCTCGCTTACCGGGGACTCGCCTCGGGGGCCCTCGACGTGACCGACGCCTACAACACCGATCCCCAGATCCGCCGGCACGGGCTGCGCCTCTTGCGCGATGATCTGGGGCACTTCCCGCGCTACGACGCGGTCCTGGTGTACCGCGCGGACGCGCCGGGGCGCTGGCCGGCCGCGTTCCGGGCCATCGCTCGCCTCGAGGGTGCCATCGACACCGCGACGATGGCGGACCTCAACGGCCGCGCCCAGGGTGGCGGTGTGTCGGAGAGCGCCGCGGCGACGTTCTTTCTCGGCCGGCGCGGGATCGCGGCATCCCCCGCCGACATAGGACGGATAGGCCGGATCCTGGGGCACACGGCCGAGCACTTGGAGCTCGTCGGCGTGTCGCTGACCCTCGCGATCGCGGTGGCGGTCCCGCTCGGGGTCGTGGCCTTCCGGCACCCGCGCCTGGGTCAGGCGGTGCTCGCCGTGGTCGGCGTGATCCAGACCATCCCGTCGCTCGCGCTCCTGGTCTTCATGATCCCGCTCCTCGGGATCGGGGCCATCCCGGCCACGGTGGCGTTGTTCCTCTATAGCCTGCTCCCCATCGTGCGCAACACCCACGCGGGCCTGGCGAGCATCCCCGGCGCCGTGCGCGAGTCGGCGGAAGCGCTGGGGCTGCCGCCGATGGCGATCCTCCGGCTCGTCGAGCTGCCCATGGCAGGGGGCTCGATTCTGGCCGGCATCAAGAGCGCGGCGGTGATCAACGTGGGGACCGCCACCCTCGGGGCCCTCATCGGTGCGGGCGGGCTCGGGCAGCCCATCCTCACCGGCATCCGCCTCGACGATGTGGGGCTTGTGCTCGAGGGCGCGGTGCCTGCGGCCCTGCTCGCACTCCTCGTGCAGGGGCTTTTCGATCTCGCCGAGCGCGCCCTGGTGCCGCGCGGGCTCAGGCTCACGTCGGAGGATTGAGCGGGCTCGTGCGTTACGATTCGGCCCGTCATGGGACATCGTCAGCCCGGGCCGCCGGACCCCGGCCATTCCTGCACGGCCGGAGCGGAGGGCGTGGGTGACATGGTTTGCCCGTACCGTACGATATGGCTACGATATCTCATCGTGAAGACGACGGTGGAAATCGACGATGCGCTGTGCGTGCGAGTCCGCAAGCATGCCCGGCGCACAGGCCAATCCATGCGTTCCCTTATGGAAGAGGGGCCGCCCGTCGGTGCCTGGAAGCAGAACGCCCTGCAACAGGCTACAGACTTCCCGTCCTCGGCGTAGGCGGAAAGCGTCCTCTTCGGCGCGGCAAGCGCAACCTCCTGCGTATGGAAGGTAAAACGTTGACGCCGCCGCCCGGGAAAGGGTAAAACCGGTATCTTCGCCAACGAGGCGCAACGGCCATGACCATCGAGCTTAAGCCCGAACACCAGCAGAATCGTCGAAGATGCCGTCAAGTCGGGACGGTACGGAAGCGTCGATGAGTTCCTCGATGAGGCGTTTGCCGCATGGCGTTTGAAAAGATAATCAGCCTCCTTTCAACAAAGAGAAGGCGCAAGCCGCTGCGGCCCGTATCCGTGAGTTGCGCAAGGGCGTGTCGCTCGGCGAGTTGAAGATCAGAGACCTGATCGATGAAGGCCGTCCTTGAGCCGGTTCGTTCTCGACAATACCGTGACGATGGCCTGGTGCTTCACAGACGAGGCGACGGACTTCACCGAAACCTTGCTCAACCGTCTCTCCGATCTCACGGATACGGCGCTCGTTCCCGCCCTATGGCTTTACGAACTCGTGAACGTCGTCGAGCTGGCCGTTCGTAAGGGCCGTATCACAAAAGACGCGATGATGGCCGAATTGATGGCGCCGATCGAGATTCCCGCGATCCAATCCGGATGGAGTCCGGCTTCCGAGAGCGCCTCATAGACTCCTCCCTGATAGGCGCCGAGCGACCCACCGCCTTGCAACACCAGTGCAATGCATTCAAAAGGGGGACGGGCTCGGGCGCGATGGGTCTTGCTCTTGGGCTGCTTGAGACTCACGGCTGTCTGGCTGTCGAGCTCGTGGCTGGTTCACGGGTAAAGGGCAGCGCCCGCAACCGACACGAATACCTCGGTGCGGCTCAAATCCTCGACCTCAATCGGCAACTCCGCCAGACTCTCCAGAAAATCGAACGCCGGCAACGCCCCGAAGCACCGCGTGCAGAAGCTGCGTGAGTTTTGGGAAGGCGTCACGGAGAATCCCCTGTGGGGCTTAAGCGATGCGGCTTTTTCCATTCAACCAAAGGGAGACGCGGTACGCGATGTCGAGAACCAGTGGAGTGCGGGGGTTGTGGCGATAGGCGGCGTGCCCGGGTTTTTTACGCCGCGCATGCCATCGCCCTGGGTGTATCCCTGGGGTAGTGTGGAGGCGACCAGCTACTACGACACCGGCGCGCTGAAGACGACGCTGGAACGCTTGGTCGATTTCGATCGCATCAATCGCGATGAGACGCGCCTCAGCATGGGCGCGGTCAACGTGCAGAGCGGCAACTTCGTCTTCTTCGACACGACTACGCACGATATCGGCCCCGAGCACGTCATGGCGAGCGGCGCCCTGCCGCCGGGATTCCCCCCGATCGAGATCGAGGGCGAACACTACTGGGACGGCGGACTGGTCTCGAACACGCCGTTGCAATGGGTGGTCGATGCCATGCCTCATATGGACACGCTCGCTTTTCAAGTCGATCTATGGAGCGCGCGCGGCGCCTTCCCGCGCAACCTGGCGGAAGTCGAAACCCGCCGCAAAGAGATCCAATTTTCCAGCCGCACCCGCGCCGGCACGAATGCCGTCAAATTCATCAACAAGCTGCGCTGCACGATCGCCGATCTGTTGGAAAAACTGCCGCCGGAATTGCGGGAGACGAAAGAAGCCAGGCTGTTGAGCACCGTCGCCGAACACAAGGTGTACAACGTCATCCATCTCATTTATCGCGCCAAGCGATACGAGGGTCAGTCGAAGGACTACGAATTTTCTCGCCTCAGCATGGAAGAGCACTGGCGCGCGGGATACAACGATGCCGTGCGCACGCTGAGGCACCCAAAGGTGCTGCAACGGCCGGATACTATGGATGGAGTCTTCACCTTCGATCTCGCCCGCGATGGACGGGAGTGACCCAGTCAGTAGTGTCCGACAGATTTGATAGGTAACGATCGGAAAGCCTGTATTGACAAGGCCTTTCATTACTTTGTGGGTGTAAACGATTTGAACGTGGAGCGCCGATTCGGGCAAGCTACCCGGATTTATCCGGGAGGCGATGATGCATATCGGCAAGCTCGTGTTGGCCCAGGTGATGGAGTTCGCACCGTGGCATACCTTTCGCCGGTTGGTAGCGAAGTACCGAGGCGATTTCAACGTGCGCACCTTCAGTTGTCTCGACCAGTTCCTGTGCATGGCCTTCGCACAACTGA
>JALZID010000242.1 GCA_030860485.1 Pseudomonadota bacterium
TGCGCAACCCGGCGTCTATCGGCCGATGTGTACAGCATCTGCACCAGGCCCTGGACGGCTGCATGTACGCCGACCGCCCGCGCTTGCGCGCGCGGCTACGGGCCTATCTGTCCCGCGGCGAGGCCGCCGCGCTCGATACCCTCCCCAGATTCGATCCCCAGGCGCTCGAGGCCCTGGAGCAGGCGATCCGGGAGGCGTCCCTGCGCGCCGCGCAACGTGCCGCGGCGCTCCCCAGGCCCGAGTTCCCGAGCGCCCTGCCGATCACGGCGCGGTGCGAGGACATCGCGGCGGCGTTGACCCACCATCAGGTCGTGGTCGTGTGCGGGGAAACGGGCTCGGGAAAGTCCACGCAGCTTCCCAAACTGTGCCTGGCCCTGGGCCGCGGCGTCCTGGGTATGATAGGCCACACCCAGCCGCGGCGCATCGCGGCGCGCAGCCTGGCGGCG
The DNA here is from genome assembly GCA_030860485.1 of Pseudomonadota bacterium. Classification (NCBI taxonomy): domain Bacteria; kingdom Pseudomonadati; phylum Pseudomonadota; species Pseudomonadota bacterium. The sequence continues at coordinate 447 of JALZID010000242.1, forward strand.
CGTGTCGCGTATGAGCTCGGCAGCGAGATCGGCCGCGCGGTGGGCTACAAGGTCCGTTTCGGCGACAAGGTCGGGCCCAACACCTACATCAAGCTCATGACGGACGGGATCCTCCTGGCCGAGCTGGAGCATGATCGCCGGCTCCTCGCCTACGATAGCCTGATCATCGATGAGGCCCACGAGCACAGCCTGAACATCGATCTCCTACTCGGTTGTGTCAAGCGCCTCCTGCCGCGGCGTCCCGAGCTCAAACTGATCGTGACCTCGGCGACCATCGATACCGAGCGCTTCTCGCGTTATTTCGACGACGCGCCGGTCCTCGAGGTCTCGGGACGCGGGTATCCGGTCGAGGTCCGCTATCGTCCTTTGCGCGGCGACGATGATGAACAGGATGGCGATCTCTCGACCGCCATCGGCACGGCGGTGGACGAGATCTCGCGCATCGATCGGGGCGATATCCTGGTATTCCTGCCCGGCGAGCGCGAGATCCGCGAGGCCGCGGCCACGCTCGGCCGGCGACACCTCCCCGCGACCGAGGTCCTGCCGCTGTACGCCCGCCTCGGCAGCGCCGAGCAGGATCGGGTGTTCCTCCCGCATCCCCACCGCCGCATCGTGCTCGCGACCAATGTCGCCGAGACCTCGTTGACCGTCCCGGGGATCCGTTACGTGATCGACACGGGGCTCGCGCGCATCAACCGCTACAGCCCGCATAGCAAGGTGCAACGCCTGGTTCACGAACGCATCTCACGGGCGTCGGCCGATCAACGCAAGGGGCGCTGTGGCCGGCAGAGCGCCGGGATTTGCATCCGGCTCTATTCCGAGGACGACTATAAAACGCGGCCCGAGCACACCGATCCCGAGGTCCTGCGCGTCAGCCTCGCGGCCCTGATCCTGAAGCTCGGATCCTTGCATCTCGGTGTGCCGGAAGACTTCCCGTTCCTGGAGCCGCCGGATCCGCGCCAGGTCAAGGCCGGTTACAAGCTCCTCGAGGAGCTGGGGGCGGTCGAGGCCGGCGGTGCGCTGACCGGGCTCGGCCGGCGGCTGGCGCGCCTGCCGACCGACCCCCGCATCGGACGCATGGTGCTTGCGGCCGAGTCGTGGAACTGCCTGACGGAGGGGTTGATCATCGCCAGCGGCTTGAGCATCCAGGACCCTCGCGAGCGCCCGCACGAGGCACAGGCAGAGGCCGACGCGGCCCACCGCCAATTCGCCGACGGGCATTCCGACTTCCTGTGGTTCCTGAACCTGTGGCGGTATCACCAAGCAGAGGCACGCGAGCTCTCCCAAAACAAGCTGCGTGGCCTGTGCCGCAGCCACTTCATCTCCTACGTTCGGATGCAGGAATGGCGGGAGGTGCATGCCCAGCTGTCATCGCTCGGCCAGGAGCTGGGCCTTTCCCGCAACGCGGAGCCGGCATCCTATGAAGCCATCCACCGCGCCTTGCTCACCGGCTTGCTCGGGAACATCGGGTTCAAGACCGACCAGAACGAATACACCGGTGCCCGCGGGGTGAAGTTCCACCTCTTTCCGGGATCGGCCCTGTTCAAGCGGCCGCCCGCCTGGGTCATGGCCGCGGAGATCGCCGAGACCACGCGCCGTTACGCCCGCATAGCTGCCGTCATCGAGCCGGAGTGGGTCGAAGCGGCCGCGGGACATCTCCTGAGACGCAGCCATTCAGACCCGCACTGGGAGAAAAAGGCCGGCAGGGCCTGTGCCTACGAGCGCGTGACGCTCTATGGTCTGACCCTGGCCCACGGGCGCAAGGTGGACTACACGGCCATCGATCCCGCGGCATCACGGCACCTGTTCATCCGATCGGCCTTGGTCGAGGGCGACTACGACAGCGCTGCCCCGTTCGTGATCCACAACCGCCGGCTGGTGGCCGAGGCGGCGGATCTCGAGCATCGCGCCCGGCGCCTGGACATCCTCTGCGATGAATCGGCGCGCTGCGATCTCTATGATGCGCGCATTCCCCCCGAGGTCGTGTGCGCCCAAGGATTCGAAGCGTGGCGCAAGTCCGCCGAGCGCGACGACCCCAGGCGCCTGTGCTTCCAGTGGGAGGACCTGATCCGGCCGGACCTCTCGCTCGATCTCGAAGCGGGCTATCCACTCGATCTCACCCTCGACGGCCAGAGATTCCCGTTGTCCTATCGTTTCGAGCCGGGCCACGAGGAGGATGGCGTGACGGTCACCTTGCCGCTTGCCCTGCTCAACGCGCTCGACCCGCGACCATTCGAGTGGCTTGTGCCGGGGCTCTTGAGGGAAAAGGTCACCGCATTGATCCAGTCCCTGCCGAAGCCGCTCCGCCGCCACTGCATCCCGGTGGATCAATGTGTCGATGCCTGCCTCCTATCCATCGAACCCGGGTCCGGGTCGCTGTTGGAGGCCCTCTGCCGGGCACTGGATCACCATAGGGGGGCCCTCGCGATCCGCGCCGAGGACTTCGATACCGAGGTACTGCCCGATTACTTGGCGATGCGTTTTCGGGTGACCACGGAGGGCGGCGCGGTCTTGGGCCAGGGGCGATCGCTTTGCGATCTCAAGAGGCGGTTCGCCAAGGAGGCCCAGCTCGCGTTCCGGCGCCAGGCGGCATCGGGGATCGAGCGGGACGGGATCACGCGCTGGGACTTCGGCGTGCTTCAAAGGCAAGTCGCACGCCGCCATGGGGGGCTCAGCCTGCAGGGGTTTCCGGCCCTCGTCGATCGAACCCGGTCGGTGGCCATCCGGGTCTTCGACAGCGCGGCAGAGGCGGAGGAAGAGGGGAGACGAGGGCAGAGACGGCTCTTCATGCTGTCGCTCCCCCAGCAGCTCAAGTACCTGCGCAAGGGGCCCCCGGGGTTCGAGGCCACGGCCCTCCTGTACCTCGGGATCGGGACGCGGGACGGGTTGCTCGACGATCTCACCGAGGCCGCTTTCGAGCGCGTCTTCCTCGGGCCGGAGGAGGATGTCCGCGGACCCGACGAGTTCGAGGCGCGGCTAGAGGCGGGTCGGGCCCGGGTGGTCGATGTATTCGATGCGCTATGTGCGCGCGCCAGGGACATCCTCTGCCGGTTCCAGGACCTGAGGAAACGCCTCGAGCGTTTTACCGGCGGGGCCGGGGCCGACATCGGGGAGCAACTGCAGTATCTGATCTACCCGGGCTTTGTTTCGGCGACCCCGGAGGAGTGGCTCAAACACCTGCCGCGCTATCTCAAGGCCATCTCGCTCCGGCTGGAACGCCTCGCTCGCGATCCCGCGAAGGACCGCGAGCGCTCAGTGCGCGTCGCCGCGATGTGGCGGCCGTGCCGCGCGCGCCTCGATGCCGGGGAGCGGACCGCGGAGCTCCTGCGCTTCCGCTTCCTGCTCGAGGAATACCGCGTATCGCTGTTCGCGCAGGAGCTTGGGACCGCCGTGCCGGTCTCGGAGGCGCGGCTCGCGCGGCAATGGGCCCTCGCCGCTCGATCCGATGATCGGATCGAGGTGGCCAGGTCGCGAGCGTCCTCGTGAGCGAAATCTTGGGGCGGCGTTCGCATCCAAATGGCGCATCCAAACCATGAGCGGCACCCACATCATCTACTCGCTGTTCCTCGTGTTTACGGGGGCGGCCTGCCTCGCGACCGTCGCCCTGTATGCGCGCCAGGCGGTGATCGTGGCCTATATCGTTCTCGGCATCCTGCTCGGTCCCTCGGTGCTCGGGGTGGTGGCGGATTCGGGTTGGATCAAGGACGTGGCCGCCATCGGGATCATGTTTCTCCTCTATCTCATCGGGCTCAATCTCCCGCCCCGGCAGCTCGGGCGCATCCTGGGCGAGGCGCTGACGGTGTGCCTTTTGAGCTCCGCGGCCTTCCTGGTGCTCGGCTTCGCCCTCGGCGTGGCCTTCGGTTTCAGTTACGTGGAGGCCCTGTTCATCGGGGCGGCGCTCATGTTTTCGAGCACCATCATCGGCATCAAGTTACTGCCGACCACGGCCTTGCACCACCGCCACACCGGCCAGATCATCATCAGCGTGTTGCTCCTGCAGGACCTCATCGCCATCGTCCTCTTGCTCTTGCTCCAGGGCCACGGCCAGGGCGGGGGCGTGTGGCTCGAGGTCGGGCTGCAACTCCTCCTCCTGCCGGTCCTCTTGGGTCTCGCCTATCTCCTCGATCGCTTCGTGTTGGAGCGTTTGATCGCGCGCTTCGACCAGATCCACGAATATGTATTCCTGCTCGCGATCGGCTGGTGTCTCGGCATCGCCGAGCTCGGCTATGTCGCGGGGCTGCCGCACGAGATCGGGGCCTTTATCGCCGGGGTGACCTTGGCGCAGAGCCCCATTGCCCTGTTCATCGCCGAGAGCCTGAAACCGGTGCGGGATTTTTTCCTGGTCCTGTTTTTCTTTTCGCTGGGCGCGGGCCTGGATCTCCGGCTCGCGGCCGATGTGCTCGTCCCGGCGGTCACCATCGCCGTGGCGACGCTCGCCGTGAAACCGTGGGTGTTCCGGGGTCTCTTGCTGCTCGCCGGGGAACGCACGGAGCTGTCCGTCGAGATCGGGGTGCGGCTCGGGCAGATGAGCGAGTTCGCCCTGCTCATGGCGGTGTTGGCGGTCGACGCGGGGCTCATCGGCGCCCGCTCGGGCGATCTCGTGAAGGTCGCCACGGTGCTCTCCTTTGTCCTCTCGTCCTACCTCATCGTCCTGCGCTATCCTACCCCCATCGCGGTGTCCGACCGCCTGCGCCGGGATTGAGTGCAATGTTCGAGAAACCCGCGTCGACCGAGGTCCCGATCGCCGGCCGGGCCTTCGATCCGGACCGCCCGGTGCCCCGCGAGGTCCCCGCTCGCGCTGTGCGAGGCGGCGCGTTGGGCGCCCTCGTGTTACGGCGACGAGCCGTGGCGTTTCGTGATCTGGGATCGGCGCGCCGATCCCGACCACTGGGCGCGCGCCTTCGCGACACTCGCCGAGGCGAACCGCACCTGGGCCGGCGATGCCCCCATCCTGATGCTGGCCGCGGCGGCCACGGTCTTTGCTCGCGACGGGCGCGCTAACCGCTGGGGGGCCTATGACACGGGGGCCGCCGGCATGAGCCTGTGCGTACAAGCCACCGGATCGGGTCTCATGGTCCACCAGATGGGAGGCTTCGACCCCGAGCGCCTGCGCCTCGCGTTCGCCATCCCGGAGACCTTCAACCCGATGGCGATGATGGCCATCGGCTATCAACTCCCCGAATCACGCATCCCCGAAGGTGTGCGTGCGCGGGAGTACGCCCCGCGTTCGCGACGGCCACTCGGCGAGAGTTTTTTTCTCGGGGAATGGGGACGCCCCGGCCCGTGAGCCCGCCCGCCTGAGGCCGGCGTCGATGAGAACGCTACGGCTCGTGCGTTTCAACGACGCCGTCTACCGCGTGCTCTGCGATCGCGGCGAACACGTCGGGAACCTCAAATGGATCGCGGGCGTGTGGAAGTTCAAGGCCATCGGCCATGACGCCGAGGGCCGGGTGATCCCCGGCGGCGGACCGCTCACCGATCGGCACGACACCGTCTTCACCGCCCCCGACGAGCGCGACCTCTGCGCGCGGCTCTTGGGACGCTGAACCCCCCGCGCCGCTTTCGTTCCTAGCTGACAAGGAGTACACATGTACCGGCCTCGCCGAGCTTGCCGCTCACGGATGACCGCCATGACGTCTCGGTAGGGTCGGTGAGTCGAAGGCGAGAGAGGCTCGACCACCAATCGCACCCGTTCCGGCGGCAGCAGCAGATCTTCGTCTAGTGTCACGGTGCGGGCTTCGGTCATTCTTCCGGTCACGATGTAAGCATTTTCCATATCGCTTTTACGCCACAAGTCTTCGATGCTTCAATTCGAGAACGGATAGCTCCGATTCGCAATCGGAAAGCCCGCATCGAACCCCCGATGGAGCCGGTTCCGACCCAATGCTGTGTGCCACGGATCGATCAGCAAGCCTGTAGCCCGGCTGGAGTGCAATGGAATCCGGAGATTACCGACGCCAACCAGGCGCCCGATCTCGCTCACGTTCCATCCGGGCTACAAAAAATCAGGTACGGTGGGCACCGCCCACCGTTTGCGGCGCCTCCCGCAGGTGGTCGATCAAGACGGAGGTATCGACGAGGATCACACGCCGGCTCCGAACGCCGCCGGGGAATCGGCTTCGCCTGCGGCTCGCTGCCACCCAGTCGTGCCAGGCTCAGGCGGCGGGCGCTTTCGCGCTCGATCAGCGCCTTGAGCCCCTCACGGATCAGCGCCGTGCGTTCCATCAGTCCGGTCATGCGCTGCGCCTCTTGAGCAGGGTTTCATCCAGGTTGACGGTAGTACGCATGAGCGGTCTCGCACCGCCGGCACGGGGCGGCGGTCCACGCCCCGTTTTGGCCCAGAGCGTCCGCGCAATGCCCCAAAGGGTGGCGCCGCTCCGCCGGCGCGCGCCGCGTATAATCCCAAGCGGTCCTGCCCATGCCGATGCCCACGACGCCGCGGCCAACCCTTCGCGCCGCCTGGATCGCGGCCTTTCGAGACGCGGGGTTGCGGCGCGCCATGTGCGCCGCTTGCGGCGCTCTCATCCCGAGCTTGTTCGGGCTCTCCGCTTTCTTCGCCTGGCTGGAGGGCCGGCCTGGGTACGTCCTTCCCGACCCACTCCTCGACTTCCTCGGTCCGCTCGATGTGTCCGTCCCGATCTTCACGATCCTCTACGCGACCATCTTGGTCACCCTGGTCCGATCGCTGCGCGAACCCGGGCGCGTGGTGCGGGGGCTCCACGCCTATGCCGTCCTTCTCTTGCTGCGTATGGGGGCCATGGCGCTCGTCCCGCTCGATCCCCCGCCGGGCTTCGTTCCGCTGGCCGATACCTTCACCCAGCTCTTCTACCCGGGCACCGAGCCCTTCGAAAAGGATCTGTTCTTCTCCGGCCATACCGCCACCCTGTGGCTCATGGCGTTGATCGCCACGACGCGGGCCGGCCGCTTGTGGTCGGGCTTTGCAACGCTCGCGGTCGGTGTGCTGGTCGTCGTTCAGCACGCGCACTACACCATTGATGTCATCGCCGCCCCGCTCTTCGCCTGGCTGGCCTGGCGCCTGAGCGCCGTCACGATGCGGGGGTGCGGGTCGGGGGCGTAAGCGCGAGGGGGTCGAGGGTCAGACAGGCACCCGATTGAACGCGCGATGCGCGCGCCCAGTCGCGGCACCCGAGCCGGTCATTATAATACGGGCTCTTCGTTTGGGATTTAGATTTGTGGATGCCCTCTTTCGACGCCGCCTGTATAATGAAGGTGGGCAAGCGAGGTTTTGGAGGCCTCGCCATTCCTCTCGGCCGCAGCAGCTTCACGAAGCGGTTTGGAATCGCCTCGCGTCTTTAGGAGCCGCGGCCGAGAGTAGCCCAATGCTTTGCTATCCAGCCTCGTCTGGTGGCTGATAGTCCTGCGCTAGCGTCAGAATGAAGCGCGAAAATCTCCTTGCTTCGACAACCTTCATATCCCTGGGGATCACGACCTGCGCTAGAAAATCCGCCCGCATCGGAAACTCCAGTGATAGGCCAGAGGTTCCCTGTCGATGTGGCTCTGCGAGATCCTTCTTTGTAGGCTCTCCTACGGATTTCTTGATCGCGGACCGTTCCGGCCGAGGTCTGCGGTCCCCGTTTGCTTTTGGCAGTCCGCGCCCATAGCCCTTATAGCCCGTAGGGTCATTGACGTAGCTTATGAACTGGCTTCTTGCGAGTTCCGACCGTCTCTGGTACTCCTTCAGCGAGCTAGGTGACAGCTCCCCAGAGTGGCGGTTGTTATATCGTGTGACTGCACTCGCTAGGTCGAGGGCACGGACGTCATCGCCATCGGCAACGTCCTCGAGTATCCGGGTACACGCCCCTAGCCAGGCGGTTGCAGTGTTGGCATTGACGAGGCCTTGCCGGCCGACCGTGTCGCAGAACCGTAACAGCGCTGCCTTGGTAAAATCCAGACTCATCTGACTAATCCATATGTATGGAGATAGATTTCTGGAATATATATCTTGAGTGCACAACACCTACGATGCGCACGTCTGTAGACATACAGATCACAATAGATGGCGTCAGCAAGACAGGGGCACCCTGCGAAGAGGCGCGTGGGTAACGACTTGCTGCGACGATAGAAACTATAGTGTGGGCAAGAGGTTGCGCGCGGATCGACATACTGATCGAGTGCATCACGATTGCCGAGGGGGCGGCCGTTTACGCGCGCCCTGGTGTGTCGGGGGACGCACGGTCTCCGGGACCTTCCTCGCGACCCGTCCGACCAGACGATGCTCGACGCCGTGCGCCAAGCGGTGGCCGTCGAGGGCGACGACCTCTTCAGCGCCACGCTCCTCGACTCCGGTGCTCCTCTGCCGGTACCTCTGCGACAGGGCCGAATCGGCGCGGCGTTGCTTCAGAGATGCCTGGGATGCCGTTCGGCCCGGGCTACTCGGCTGCGCAGCACAGCCGCCGCGGATTTGGAGGGAGGACGTGAGAGGCGGACGGTGGCGTCGCGTACTGGTAGTATGTACAGCTACCGGGTCATTCCCGAAGAGTGGAGCCATGCAAACCAGCACCTGCAAGCTAACCAAGAGATACCAAGCAACCATTCCGGAATCGGTGCGAACGCTCTTGGATCTCGGGGCGGGCGATGCCATCGCATTCGACATTGAAGGCGACCAGGTCCGACTGCGCAAGGCTCGACCCGTCGACCTCGCTTTCGCGCAGGCGCTTCAAGCCACGCTCGAAGAATGGTCGTCGGAGGCGGACGAGGAAGCTTGGCGTGGGCTGTGAAGCCTTTGACGTCGTGGTGGTGCCTTTTCCGCCGCGGATTTGGAGGACGTGAGTGGACTTCCCCGGGAAGCGGCTTGACGACGCAGAAGCGGGCAGCTTGGGTTTCCCAATGAAACGCAACCGCCAGGGACCGTCCCCAAGGGGCCGAAGAACAATATACGCGTTAGGATCAGGTTTTCGGCGCGCTCTCTTGAAGGAGACGATGATTTTTGATGGCCCACCCCTCAATCCCCTCCCGTGGGGAGGGGAAGAAATGTCGGCGGGCCAATGGCTTATTCCCCCTCCCAACGGGAGGGGGCGAGGGGGTGGGGCGATCCGCTAGAGAACCCGTCTATGCTCCGACACCGAAATCCTGTCCGCAATGGGTATCAACGAAGCCATTGGACAGAGCAGAGGTAGCGATAGAAAACCGTGTACGTCGTCTATAAGCTCATCAGAAATTGTGGTCTGTCTCGGGCCTACTATTCGCCGTGCCGGCAGTCCATACATAGGAGCAATGAGCACTGATGTGACCGAACCGCAACCGCCGTCCGCGGCCTCGAGCGAGGATGCGGAGGCGCTGCTCGACACCGCGAACAGCGCTTCGCAGCACGTCGCGGTGCTACACGTCGCGTTCATGGCGCTCTGCGCGTATGTGCTGGTCATCGTTTTCGGCACGACCGACATGGACCTCCTCATCGGCAAGGGCGTGAAGCTGCCGGTCGTGGACGTGACGGTTCCCATCGTCGGCTTCTACGCCTTCGTGCCTTGCCTGGTCGTCCTAGTGCACTTCAATCTGCTGTTGCAACTGCAACTGCTCTCCCGCCAGCTATACAATTTTGACACGGCGGTAGCACAAGAAGAAGAACGCATCGGCGGCCTGCGCGACCGGCTGCACATCTTCCCCTATACGTATTACCTGGTCGGCCGGCCCGGCCCCATCGTGCGGAGGCTGCTCGGGATCGTGGTCGGGATCACGCTGCTCGTCCTGCCGCTCGCGACGCTCCTCGTGCTGCAACTGCGCTTCCTCGCCTACCAGGATCAGGCCGTCACCTGGGCGCAGCGGGTCACCGTGTGGTTCGACGTCGCCCTGGTGATCGCCCTCTGGCCGGTGATCATGGATCGGGGCGATAGCTGGTGGGACTACCTGCGCCGGGTAGCCAGTCGCCTGCGCCGGCGCTGGAGAATGGGGCTTGCCTGGGCAGCGGTGTGGGTGGGTGTTGTCCTCTCAGCCTTGGTAATGACCAAAGAGGTTTATTTTGTCGCGGGGGCGGCTGCCGGAATAACGTCCTCCGGTTCGCGCCTTCGGCCGCGCCGCCATCGCCATAGCCCAGCCAGCGCTTTTGCGACGGCGCAGGCTATGAATACCACAGGATTGTCCAAAGCGCTGATCCGCGGGATGTCGGGGCTCTTGCTTGTGGTCGCCCTCGGCGTGCCGCTGCCGCTCGGCCTGCTCGCGGACGGCGAATGGAGGGAGAAAAAGCTGCTGGCAGGCGAGGTAGTCGCCAGCGAGGTGGTTTATGACCGGTTTCGACGTCTCGACTTGAGCGAACAGGTACTCCTTGCTAAGCCCGCCAAGCCTGAGCTCGTCGCCCAGTTTCGGGAAGGCGATCCCGAAAAAGTGAAGGAAGCGCTGCAACAGGTGGAGCCCGTAAATCTACGCGGGCGCAGCCTGCGGGGCGCGCGCTTTTCTGAACCCAGCTGCAGGGCGCGGATTTGGGGGGAGCCCAGCTGCAGGGCGCGAATTTTCGGCAAGCCCAGTTGCAGGGAGCGGATTTGGGGCTAGCCAAGCTGCAGAGCGCGGATTTGGAGGAAGCCGAGCTGGAGGGCGCGCGTTTGTATGGCGCCCAGCTGCACAGCGTGAACTTGAAGGGAACCCAGCTGCAGCGCGCGAATTTGGGGGAAGTCCAGCTGCAAGGCGCGAACCTGCAGGGAGCCCAGCTGCAAGGCGCGGATTTTGAGGGCATCCCTTGGCCCCCCGCGTGGCGATCCCAACTGCAGGGCGCGAATTTGGCGTATGCCGGCCTGCAGGGCGCGAATCTGACGTATGCCGAGCTCCAGGGCGCTAATTTAGTGGGAGCCGACTTACGAGGCGCGAACTTGGCGGAGGCAGAACTCTGGGGCGCCGATTTGCGATCGGCGAAACTCTATGGGGCAATTATTGAGCACGGTGGCGCAGCGCTAGTGGATCTCCGGGCAACTCGCTGGACCCCGCATAATGCGGAACCTGCAGAAACCGGGGAAGTGCTGGGTCACACGATCGCCGACAAGGATTGGGGAAAAAAAGCCCTCGAGCGCATCGAGCACGCGGGGAACGCTGGTCTGCCTTCGCCGATCCTGGAGTCCTGCCTGATCGACCCGAAAGTCACACCAGGGCTGAAATGCCGGCGGCAGTGGCTACCTGCCGAGGTGGAAGCCTTCCGAACCGAGCTTTTCCCTGTGCTGGAAAAGCTCGCCTGCCAGTCGTTCGCGATCGCGCGCGGCCTGATTCTACAGATTGATCCGAGCGAAACATCCGGCGGGCGATTCGGGCTCGCGGAACGCTTCGCGGCATTGCTGGACGAGCGGGAGTGCGAGGGGCTCGGCTCCCTGCCGGAGGCGGACAAGAACCGAATCCGCGATTTGGCGAAGCGGGAAGACGAACTCCGGGCGCAATCGAGTGCTGGAAAGCCTATGGAAGAGGCGCCGGCATCGCCAACCCCGCCGCCTGCGATCGCGCCTGAACCGCCGTAGATCTCGCGTAATCGGTGACGCACCACGTTACTCCTCGCATGGCGGTAAACTCCCCATCCACGCCAAACACCTTCATGCCGCGACGCAGTCCCCGGCCAGGCAATGGGCACCTTCTGGCGACGCGACCCTCTTACGTCCCTATGGCCGGTCCGATAAATTGCGCGGGCGTCACGATGGGGATCCCGCGAATCCCGTGCAAGTCCAGCAATCGGGATCGCCCGTGATGATGCACGTGGCTTGGCCGGCTGCGGCGAGCTCCAGGAACTGGTCGTCTCTCACGTCGCGGCTCGCCAGGATCGCGGGAGTGCGTTCGCAGACACGGTGTCCTGGATGAACCGTTGGAGAAAAATCGCGCGTTCGTATCGAGTCAGGTAGCGATCGAACTTGGGGGCGGTCCAGCACCCGTGCAATCTCTGACAGGGTGCTATCGGACCGCAGCAGGACCCCGGTTTTCCAGGCCTTGGTGACGGCCTGACCGGGCACGGATCCGTAGAACAGCAGTAACTGACGAGAACGTTCGTGTCGATGACGTAGCGCTCAGGCGTCGCCATCGAGGAGGTCGGTCAGTCGCTCTGGGGTCAGTCCTCTTGACTGGGCGGGTGTGCTCAGGAGCTTGGCCAGCTCCGGCAAGGAGGTCGCGTTCGCGAGCGCTTCATCCTCGATCTGCACGGTCGCCCGGTAGGTGCCGCCCGGATCGAGCTCCAGCGCCCCGGCAGTGCGCTCGGTGACCTCCTCGCCCTTGATGTGTTCCAGCACGATGCTCGGCATATTCGATGCGCCCGCGGCAGGGACAACGACACGGATTCATTACTAGCAGTGACGACCCTGGCAAGCCGCCGAATGACACGGTTGGCGCTGCCAGGCACTACACTAGAACCATCGCATATCGCTCCCTGGAAGCCTTTGCCATGTCGATGCCGGCCGGCCGTTTGGCGACTTACGAAGACCTCTGTCGTGTGCCGCCGCACCTAATCGCCCAGATCATCCATGGGCAATTGATCACCCTTCCCAGGCCGGCCCCGAGACACGCCCTGGCGGCGTCATCGTTGGGCGAAGAGCTGACCGGGCCGTTCCAGAAGGGCCGAGGCGGCGGCCCCGGCGGCTGGTGGATCCTGGACGAACCGGAGTTGCACCTTGGCGCGGACATCCTGGTGCCCGATCTCGCCGGCTGGCGGCGCTCCCGCATGCCGACCTTCCCCGAGGCGGCCTTCTTCGCGCTGGCGCCCGACTGGGTGTGCGAGGTGCTGTCGCCCTCGACGGCCCAGGTGGACCGGGTGGACAAGCTCCCCATCTACGCCTCGCACGGCGTCAATCATGCCTGGTTGGTGGACCCGGAGGCCAAGACCTTGGAGATCTTCTCGTTGCACGAAGGACACTGGCGACTCGAAAACGCCTTCAAGGAAGCGGACGAAGTCTGTGCCGTCCCCTTCGAAGCGGTCCGGTTCGGCCTTGCCGCCTTGTGGCCCTAACTAATGCGGCAATGTCCGACCAGTGAAATGTCGGGGCAAGAGCGGAGCGTTGCCCACCCGCGCCGCTCGCACGGCGGACTGTTACAACCAGCGCGTCGTGGTTCAATGTGACGCTTTCACTTGTGGGTAAATAACCATGGCTCTTATGGACTGTTACAACCAGCTAGTCGTGGTTCAATGTGACACGCTGTGCGCCGGGTGTGGGTGACGCCGCAAAGGGTATGTACAATGACGGTTTGGCCCGCATCACCGGATCGGAAGCAGACGCGCGACGAGGACGAGATGACGGATATAGAGTTCACCGCCGAGGAAACACGGGTCGTCGCCTGCCTGATCGAAAAGGCCATCACCACGCCCGATCAATACCCCTTGTCGCTGAACGCACTGACCAACGCGTGTAATCAGAAGAGCAATCGCGATCCCGTCATGCAACTGGACGAGACCGGCGTGCAGCGGACACTGGACGCGCTCGCCAAGAGGCATCTCGTGGGCGAGAAATCGGGATACGGCAGCCGTGTCGCGAAGTATCAGCACTATTTTTGTAATACGACCTTCGCGTCGCTGCGTTTTTCGCCGCAGGAGCTCGGGATCCTTTGCGAGCTGATGCTGCGCGGGCCGCAGACACCAGGCGAGCTCCGCAGTCGTGCCGGCCGCTTGTGCGCCCTCGCCGACGTGCTCGAAGTCGAATCGGCGCTGAAAAGCCTGATGGAGCGCGAAGGCGGTCCCGTCGTCGTTCAGCTGCCCCGTGAGCCCGGAAGACGGGAGTCCCGATTTGCACATCTGTTCGGCGGACCGATAACCTCCCCTTCCCCGTTGCCGGCGCCGGAGGAGGCTCGTGTCGGCCTCGATCCGGATGGGGAGCGGATCGTCGATTTGGAAGAGCGCGTCGCCGCGCTGGAGCGGACGGTCGAGGAGCTAAGGCGCAGGCTCACACGGGGCGCGTGAGCTTGCGGGAGACGCGTACGGCGCCGGGCGCCGCTGCCGGGTGGCATCATGGCGTCTCATGCCTTGAGGGTATCGGCCCGAAGCCATGGCGAGCTCCCACTTTGCGCATCTCCCGTCACTGCCCCGGCTCGCCGGCATGCGATGCGTCGGGCTCATTTTCCTCTTGGCGCTCGGCCCGGTCTCGGCCGGCGCGGCGGAGACACCCGGCCAGTCGGCCATCGCGAGCGCCCATCCGCTCGCCACAGAGGCGGGTATGGAGGTGTTGCGGCAGGGTGGTAATGCCTTCGACGCGGCCATCGCGGTGACGGCCGCCCTCGGGGTCGTGGAGCCGTATTCTTCCGGGATCGGCGGTGGCGGGTTCTGGTTGTTACACCGGGCGAGTGATGGGCGGCAGGTGGTCTTGGATGGGCGGGAGGTCGCACCGGGCGCGGCCAGACGGGGTATGTACCTCGATGGCGCCGGCCGACCGATCCCGCGCTCGTCGATCGACGGGCCGCGCGCCGCGGCCATCCCGGGGGTCGCGGCCGGCATCGCGCACCTCGCGAAAGATCACGGGCGGTTGCCACTGTCGCGCACCCTGGCCCCGGCGATCGGTCTCGCGCGAGGCGGCTTCCGCGTGAGCCCGCGCTATCGCGAAGCGGCGGCCTTGCGCGTACAGGCCCTGCGCGCCGCGCCGGCGGCGGCCGAGGTGTTCCTGCGCGACGGGGAGGTCCCGCCACTCGGCCACCGCATCGTCCAGCCGGATCTAGCGCGGACCCTGGAGGCCCTGGCGGAAAGCGGTGCCGAAGGGTTCTACCGGGGCGTGATGGCGAGGCAGCTGGCGGGGGGCGTAATCGCCGCAGGGGGGCTCTGGACTTTACAGGACCTCGAGCGCTATCGGGTCGTCGAACGGGCGCCCATCGTCGCGAAATATCGCGGGGTCCGGGTCGTGTCGGTGCCGCCCCCGTCCTCGGGGGGCGTCGTGCTCGTCGAAGCCCTGAACATCCTCGAAGGATTCGATCTCGACACGCAGGACCCGGCGGCGCGCACGCATCTCATCGTCGAGGCGTTGCGCCGCGCCTACCGCGACCGCGCGCGCCATCTGGGCGACCCCGACTTCGTGTCCATGCCGCTCGAGCGGCTCCTGGACAAGCGCTTCGCCGCGGCGGAGCGGCGTACCATCTCGTTCTGGCGCGCTACTCCGAGCGCTCCCGCGGCCGCGGGCCGCGAGGCGGGCAACACCTCGCATTTTTCCCTGATCGACGCCGAAGGCAACCGCGTGGCGGCGACCCTCAGCATCAACTACCTCTTCGGCTCGGGGTTCATGGTGCCCGGCACCGGGGTGTTGCTGAACGACGAGATGGACGACTTCAGCATGAGCCCGGGGCTACCCAATGTCTACGGCTTGGTGGGCGGTCGCGCCAACGCCATCGCGCCCGGCAAGCGCCCGCTCTCCAGCATGACGCCGACCTTCATCGAGACCGAGGACCGCGTGGCGATCCTCGGGACGCCGGGCGGCAGCCGGATCATCAGCATGGTGCTGCTCGGCCTGCTCGAATTCGCCCGGGGCAACGGGCCCTATATCTGGGTATCGCGCCCGCGCTTCCACCACCAGTACCTGCCAGACCGGGTGGAATACGAACCGGGGGCACTGGCCGGGCGGGAGCGCGCCGGCTTGCGGAGGCGCGGGCATACGCTCGTCGAGCTCGGCGAGCCCTATGGCAATATGCAGGCGGTCCTGTGGGACCGGGATCTCGGCGTGGTCCGGTCGGCGAGCGATCCACGCGGCGAAGGCCGGGCGCGGGTGGAAGCTACCGAGCGTCGCCAGGCGCGAACCAGGCAAGCTTCTCGCGCAACCGCACGACCTCACCTACGATCACCAAGGTCGGTGCATGGACATCTTGCGCGGCAACGACCTGGGGTAGTCCCTCCAGGGTCCCGGTAAACACGCGCTGCCGGGCGGTCGTGCCCTGCTCGATCAGGGCCGCTGGGGTCGCGGGCGCCATCCCGCGGGCGATGAGCTCGCGGCACAATACCGGCAGCCCGGAAAGCCCCATGTACACGGCGACGGTCTGGCGCGGCTGGACCAGGACGTTCCAGTTCAGGTCCATGGAGCCGTCCTGCAGATGCCCGGTCACGAACACGCAGGAGTGCGCGAAATCGCGGTGGGTCAAGGGGATCCCGGCGTAGGCGGCGCAGCCCGAAGCGGCGGTGATCCCGGGCACCACCTGGAACGGGATCCCGTGCGCCGACAGGGTATCGATCTCCTCCCCGCCGCGCCCGAAGATGAAGGGGTCGCCGCCCTTGAGCCGCAGCACGCGCTTGCCCTCTAGCGCCAGATCCACGAGCAGGTCATTGATGGCCTTCTGGGCCAACCGGTGCTCGTCCCGCGCCTTGCCGACGTGTACGCGCTCCGCGTCCTTGCGGACCAGATCGAGGATGGCGGGGGCAACCAGGCGATCGTAGAGCACGATGTCGGCCTGTTGCATGAGCCTGAGGGCCCGGAAGGTCAGAAGATCGGGATCGCCCGGGCCGGCGCCGACGAGATACACCTCGCCGAGCGAGAGCGGCGCCTCGGACGTCTCGTCCAGCGCCCGTTCGAGCGCGGCCAGGGCGGCCTGGTCCCGGCCGGCGAACAGCATCTCGGCCACCGGCCCGTGCAGGACCGTCTCCCAGAACCGCCGACGCGGGCCGACATCGCGGAAACGTTGTTTGACGCGCTCGCGAAACGCCGCCATGAGCGTCGCCAGCCGCCCGTAGGCGGCCGGCACCAGGGTCTCGAGACGGGCGCGCAGGAGACGCGCGAGCATAGGCGAGGCACCCCCGGTCGAGATGGCGATCTGGACCGGCGATCGGTCCACGACCGATGGCATGATGAAGGTGCAGCGCTCGGGGTCGTCCACGACGTTGACCGGGATGTCCCGTTTTTGGGCCAGCGCCGACACCGCACCGTTCTCTCTGCCGTCATCGGTCGCGGCGATGCAGAGCCAGGCGCCGTCCAGGTCCTGTCGCGCGAAGGCCCGAGCCTCGTGCTCGATCTCCCCGAGGTCGCGTCGTTTGCTCAGATCACGGCACAGGGCGGGGGCCACGACCGCGACGCGTGCGCCGGCGCGCAGGAGATGCCCCACCTTGCGGGCCGCCACCGTGCCGCCGCCCACCACCAGGCAACGCCGGTCCTGGAGTTGAAGGAAGATGGGGAGGAAGGTCATGGGGTATACTTCCGCCGTCAAGTGTTCGCGAAATCGCCGGCCCGTCGGCATCCGGTTAGCTACTAAACGACCATAGGTTCATTATGCGGCCCTGGCCTCGTCGAGGCTAACCCGCGTCTCCGCCGGGGGTCAGCCTCGCTCGGCAAAAGTTATGATGTCTGGGCGCCCCAGGGCGGTGACGCTGGCGCGGAACGCGACATACCGCGCCGCGCGCCGCCGTTTCATTCGTTGGGCCGCAGCGGATCTTTCATGGTAGCCGTCAAGCTCGACGACCTTTCGATGGCCTTCGAGTTCGTCGGCGCGGAGCCGCCCTGCGAAAACAACGCGTACGTCTCGCTCGATACCGGCGAAATCTTCTGGACGTCGGAGCTGAATCCGTTGGACGAGGACGTCCCCCACGATCTGGAAACGTCGGACCGTTACCTAGCGGTACCGCACAAGACCGACCTCGACCTCGGAAAGCGCCTTGCGTTGCGCTTTGCTGCGCGCGAGCTACCCGGGTGCTACGACCAGGTTGCCGGCTTTTTCCGCCGTAAAGGCGCCTATGCCCGGTTCAAGGCGTTGCTCGATTCCAAAGGGGCTCTCGATCGGTGGTACGCCTACCAGGCGGAGTCGATCGAGCAGGCGCTGAGGGCGTGGTGTGCGGAAAACGGGCTCGAGCTCAGTGAGAGCCCACGCAGCTCGGACTGAAGAACGAACCCCACCGTTTCGACGGCTGGATGATGCCAGGGGTCCTGCGTCACCCCGAGCGGCACACACTCAACCGCCCAGCATCGCCTTCTTGAGGT
The DNA here is from genome assembly GCA_030860485.1 of Pseudomonadota bacterium. Lineage (NCBI taxonomy): Bacteria > Pseudomonadati > Pseudomonadota > Pseudomonadota bacterium. The sequence continues at coordinate 18,287 of JALZID010000242.1, forward strand.
CGGCCTGCACCGGGTGGTCGCCGAGCCAGGCATTGAGCAGGGCGCGATTGAACTGCTCGCCCGCGATCCGAGTCTTCTCGGCGCCGTTGATCGTGACGACAGTGTTCCCTGCCACGAAATCGAGCGTGATGGCATCGCCGTCCTTGGTTTCGCCGTGATGACCTTGGCAAGCTCGCTCAGCTGCGGTTGGATCGCCCCCAGCTCGGCCTCACTGGCGTTGGCCTCGATGCCGTCCTTGATGGCCTCGAGAAAATCGTCGGCACCGACCTCGCGCAGCATGCGTATCTCGACGCGACGCGGTTCGGCCTTGAGGACTGCAGCGGCCGCCCGGCAGATAGAGCGAGGCGACATAAACGTCGAAGAGCAGCCTCTTGCGAAGCCCCGCGCCGTTCAGCACCAGATCGCGCCCGGCCACGGTGGCCGTGTCGGCGAGCTTCACGCCTTCGATCTCGACCGCGCCCGCGGCCGTAGAGAGCAGGCCCGTGAGCATGAGGATCATGAATCGCGAATTCATTTGGTTCGCCCTCGCCCGTGGCCGGGACCGGCCGGCTGTGGCATGATGGCGGCCCCCGACCGAGCCGCGCGAGACATCGGTGGTGTGAGGCCGAGGCACCGTATCAGAGGAACGCACATTATGAACGAACTTCTGTACATGGGGGGCTATGCAGCCTATGTCTGGAGCGCCTATGGGCTCGCCGCCGCCGTCCTCATCGGCATGATCGCGCACTCCCTCCTCTGGCACAGGCGCTTGTTGAAGGACCTC
>JALZID010000243.1 GCA_030860485.1 Pseudomonadota bacterium
CTCGGCGATGATGAGAGCGCGCAGTTGACCGGGCGGCACGAGAAGGGTATCGACGTCTTCCTCGGCATACCCGTCCACCAGCCCGTGGCGGCCGGAGAGTTGAGCGATCTCACCGCTAAACTCTCCGCGCCCCAGACGCACGACGGGAACCACATGGCCCAGGCCATCACGCTGGCTGATCGCCACGACACCCTTCAACACGACAAACATGCCGGGACCGGGCTCCCCCGCCGCGAACAGGCGGGCACCGCGCCCGTAGCGACGCAGGTTGCCGAACCGGATGATACGCGCGATCTCCGACTCGCTCAGCACCGGAAACATCTGATGGCGCCGGGTGGTCACGATCTCGATCGGTGCATCGCTAGCCATGGTGAGCTCCAGCCTCGGGTCCTGCACGCATTAGACGCTCAAGCGCCCGATTTGCCAACCGGACATGTCCTCCCTGCCCACCCACCACCACGGTTACGGTGGGGGTAGAGGCGCCGCGCCCAGGAAAGGGCTTGGTCAGCGCGTGTAGGTCTAACTAACCCCCTCCCCGCCCCCGTCCGCAAAAAGCACGGACAGGGGAGGGAGTGTCTCGGTGCCGTCCCGGAGGGAGCGCGAGCATGTCTAGGTACTTGAAATTTCGAATCTGTTTGGCTAACTTTCACGAAACCCATGTCTCACTCGCTATTGGCCCGTAGGGCTGGCGGCGACCTGCACCGCTTCGCCCTCGGCATTCGTCGCGTAGCGCGTTGGCCGCTCGAAGCGTGCCGGTTCCACGTTGCGCAGGTATATGGCATCAGGAGTGTGCTCGGACGCGGCTTCTTTCGCTTCGCCGGGAAGCGTAGGGTATTCCACTGCGCCTGTCTGACTGAAAGAGCTGTGCCAGTGTGAGGACGCCCCCAATTTAGTATTTCGCCGAATGGCTACTCCTGATCGGTATGCGACCAGCATGCCGAGAAGGCGGTACCCGACCGAGCCGTTCAAGTAGTCACATTGCAAACTAATTCAGGGGGTTATTGCTCTCTTCCCCAACGCCAAACAGAGGGGCAGATGATCTTGAATGTTGGTTGTTACCACATCAGATCCAGCTGGACACATAGCTGCAAAATAGGCATCCCCGAGAGCCCTGCATCTACCTTTATGAAACGCGCTCGGACCCTTCGAAACCAGTTCCTTCAATGCCTTACGACGCTGCTGGATTTCCGTCTTATTGGCGACCGACGAGTCTAACCTGGTCGGGTGAAGCGCATCGATCATCTTTTTCAAGTAGTTCTTGTTGTCATAGAGGTATGCAGCTGCGGCACAACGTTCAGATTTAATACAATTGAACGAATTCCGAGGTCCTCTCAATTCACCAGAGAGACCGTAGGAAATCGTACCGTCATTGAAACAGCCTAAAAACTGGACCATGCCGACTGCATTGAGGTTGTGCGCCCTTCGCCACAAGCCAGTTACCCTCAACGCTAAACTCTGAAGCAACTCACGCTTCAAATATAGCCGATCGCCGGAAGGATTTACATCAAAAATGCACTTTAACGAGGTGCTAAGAGCCAGAAGCTTAGCTTCCCGCTTGCGTCCTTCCGCCGGGGACCTATTTAGTAATGCTAGCAGCGCCTCAGCATGGTTCGCAGCCGCGGCTATTACATTATGGGAATCACATAGGATTTGCACATGTCCCGCCAGCAATTCTCTCAGCGCGTAATAAGGAGCTTCAGCAGGGCGGTTAGCCGTAATGCATGCTTCGGCTCTCGCCTTGCCTGGCACAGTCTTATCTGCAATGTCGATAATTACTGTGGTATCAAGAAAACTGCCAGCCAACTATTCCCTCCTAGTGATCCGGGACCTGTAAACTTAGGACAACAATGCTTGCCTTTCGTAGTCATCCGAGGCCGATTGGTAAAGCAGTGCAGCAACTAGCTCATCTGCGACCTTGTGTTCTCCTTGCCACCCTTCGTTTGCAAGCTTATCAACCAAATCGCTGGCCTCATTCAAATCTAACATTGGATTCGAGACAAGCGATTGAAGTACATAAACCAGGGCATTTAATGCTGAACGAGAAAGTTCAGCACTCGAAGCAGCTAACGTCGCTCTGCGAACAAACGCAACTACGCCTCCAAGGCTTTCATTAAATTCGGTCAGCGGATAAGCGCTGCCCATCACTGCTGCAATCTGACCGAGGTAAGTCGCAACTGCCTGTAAGTCTGGTTCACCGAATGCTTCAACTGCCAACTGAGCATCTCGCACAGCGTTGTGAACATGTACCGTAGCTTGGCCAGCGCTTAGATTTTCGTCAAAGACGTGGGGATATATTCTTTCAACTGGTAAAGGCGTGGCTTCCTCTTTTCTTGTGTCTTCGTCATCCAAATTAGTGCTGCTAAACGCGCTGCGGCGTCGTAGACGCGGCGCTTCAGACACCGTCGTTTCGGTGATCTCAGTCATTGCCGACGGCAACCGCGCCACACCAGGCTTATTCCACGGAATGATGGTCGCTGTCATGCTTTCCCCTTCAAGACTTTTTCAATATCCCTGCGCAGTATATGTTGATACCCCTTAATCCATTCATCGGCCCGAAACTTCCCCGCATCGACCGAGCCCAATAGCCCTCTGTCAAAATCTATGACTAGCCGAGTCTTTTTCTTCGTGATCGTCGATTCGTCAAAGATTTCAGGATCAAGCTCTGCTTCAACCTTGAGTTCCTCGGCCTTGAGTCTCAATACAGAGAATGAACTTTGGTCCTCAAAGCGAAATGCTATGTCCAGTCCATTCTTCTCAGATTCCAACGGCTGATCAAAAACCTTCGTATTTGGCCATCGTGCGAGGTTCAAAGCGAATAACTCGGCGTTCGCTTCTTTTAAGGATACAAATTCTCTTGAGTACGTTACACGGGTGCTTACTCGGTCAAGAGTACTCAAATCAAGTGTGTCCCGCCATACCTCAAACGTCTCCTTTATCTGTAGCACGTTGTGTTCCTCAAAGACCTTCTCTCCTGAAAGTGTTATCGTTGATCTGGCGATCGCAGTCTGTACAGTTACGCCCTTACCGGCCAACGTTTGATGCTGAGGTTGCCCCTCCCTAAGGGTTAGGCCGGACCATATTTTGCCTAGGCGCCTGCCGATTGCGCCTGCACGGTCCCAAAGTTCGTACGCGTTTGCATACTGAATTTGGAAAATCAGTGTAGTCGGCTTATATGAATCTAGGATCATCGGCAACCTCTGCCATAATCGAGAAATACGCAAGTTTAATGAGAATGATAAGTTGCAGCAGTTTCATGATATTGCATTCGACTTCGCCTTCAAATTCAATGGCCGCTTTCGCCGGAGGCAGCCACATTAAGATCTTTCTAAAACGCCAAGTGTCCGCCACCAGCTTGCTCAGCCGCTCCTGCCCCGCGTGCGTGTAGACTTGCGCGGTGGCGATGCCCTTATGCCCCCAGCAGGGCTTGAATGTCCACGAGCTGGGCGTTGTTCTCAGGGACGCGAGGCCGGTGCCCGTCATGATATCTTAGAGCTGGTTGTTATTGCCAGGCGAAGATCGCGAGGTGGAGTTCGAAGAAACTCTCATCGGGTACGATCGAGACACCCATGCGGTCGATGATTCTCCTGGCGATTTTACCCCCGCAGGAGCTCCTGCGCAACAAGCCGAGCCGTCCTGTAGGGACCCAGATCGATGAGGCGTCTCATGGGGAGCCTGCCCGCCGGCGCCGGTAGTCGCCAAGCTGCAACTGGGCGATGTCTGGTAACCCGCACGCTAGGGCCACCCGCGCGCCCAGAAAGACGCAAACATGACGCGACCGAGTGGCGAGCTTCGCGCTCAGTTCCGTCGCAAATCTCAGAGGGTCGTGTTCAGGCATCAGCTAAGCTCAGAGCTCGTTCGCTCGCCCATCGGCCAAACGCCGGATTGGAGCGCCGAACTGGCGCCAGTCGCGCGGCCGACAGGTCAGAATCAAGACCTGGACGGTCTCCGCCGCCTTGCGCAGGGCGAGTTGCATCCGCTCGAAGCGGTCCTCATCCGCGTAGACAAGCGCATCATCGAGGATGACGGCCGCGGGAAGGCCCTTCTCTCCTAAGTAGACGGCAAAGGCGAGCCGCACGAGAATGGATAGCTGCTCGCGAGTTCCGACGCTCAAAACCTCATAGGGTTCTTCGCGACCGTCGCGCGCGACCCCGGTGATCTCCAGCGTCTCCTCATCGAGTGTGAGCCGCGCGTCGGGCAAGAGAAGTCGAAGGAACGGGTCGACACGCTTGAGAACCGGTTCGAGAAAGGCCTCCTTTGCGTCGCGCTCGGCGCTGACCAGGGTCTCGACCAGAAGGTCCCAGGCCTGCGCATCGGCCCTGAGGCGATCCCTTCTGGCTAAGGCTTGAGCCTCGTGCCCCCGTGCCTCCTCGAGTAGCTCACCGATGCCGTTCTTGCCAAGCGCGGTCAGCCTGTTTTCGAGCCCAATCGCGGCGTCGCGCAGGCGGCGCTGTTCCGCCTCGACGTTGTGTAGCGCGGCGCTGGCCTGTTCTCGTCGCAGTTCGACCTCTTCAGGGTTGGCGGCAGCAATTTGCCGCTCGGTTTCCGCCTTCTGGCGCTCGGCCTTGCTTAGCGCCTCTCGCGCGTTCTTCAACCTGGCTGCAAGATCCGCCTCGGAGATTTCCGCTCGGGTGGCCTCCAGATCTCCCCTCGCGCTACGCACCACCTGTTCGGCTGATTCCATTGCCTGCTGAGCGATCGCGAGATCGGTGGCGTGCGCCCACCGCTCCTCCCGCACTTTGTCGCGCGCGTTCCTCGCAGTCTCCTCTGCGGCCTTGGCGGAAACCAGCGCACGTGTCTCAGTATCAGGGTCCGCAATATCCCCTGCCGGGGACAGGTCGAGCGTTTTGTCGAGCTGCTTCCGCTCAGCGCACTTGTCGCCGTGTGCGGCCTTCAATCCGTCCAGACCTTCCGGTGCGTACGCCGCGATCAGCCGCTTCGCTTCGTTAATGAGGGTCTCGGCTTCGGTGCGTTCGGCAAGCTTGGCCTTTGCCTCATCGAGATCTGCGACCTCCGCGGCGGCAAACGCCTTTGCGAGCGCTTTCTCGGGCTCCTTGAGTCCCAATCGGCGGTCTGCGAGATCCGAGGCACCGGGCTCGACATCGACCGTGCCGAAACCTTCCAGCGCAAAGCGTGTGGCCTCGGTCACTTGCATAGTCTCTTCGGCGGGCACCTCTTGGTCGCCTTTCCTGATTGCCTGACTGCCTGACGGCATGAAGCGCACGCGGGTCGCAACGGCCCCGAGCGTCACCCGCGCCTCGCGGACAGCGCCTTCCAGACCCTGCAAGCGCTCGTAGGCCGTTCGGTCAATCTTGATGCCCACCAGGCATTGCTGCGCCGCTGCCCGTTGGGCCACTAGCTCGTTCGCCTTTGCAAGCCGTTGATCGATCTCCGCGATTTCCTTGTCGAGCGCCTCCATCCGAGCTAGAGTCTGGGAAAGGGTCACGGACGCCTCTGCGGCGCTCCTGTTTTCGGTCGCGGTCGCTAGGTCCGCTGTGGCCGCTTCGTGCCTCCCAACGACGCCTTGAGTTTCCGCTTCGAGCTTGGCCAGAACCGTCTGGGCCGCTTCCACTGCCCGCTCCTGGTTTGAAACAGACTCGATCAGCGCTTGGCGGCGCATCCATCGGTCGCTCAGGTTCTCCAACTGGGCCCGAGCTAGAGCAACTGTCTGCGAAGCCGCCTCATCCTGCTGGCGCAGGCCCTCGATCAACGTGGCTTGCTGCTGCGCCTCGGTGAGTGCTTGCTGCACCTTTTCCAGGTCACGATCAGTTTCGATCCGCGCTAGCTCGCGACGGACCCGCGCCAGCTCGGCGATCTCCTGGTCGTACTCTTCGCGCTCGGCTTCGAGCTTGCCGACAAGTGCCGTGGCCTTCACAGCCTCGTTAATCGCGGTGGTAAGCTCGCCTCGGGGCTTGCCCGTCGCAGTAAGCAGGGCATCGCGTTTTGCCCTTGCTGCCTCCAGCAGCCTGCGCCCGCGGGCTCCGCCGAGAACGTCGCCAACCTCTTCCTCCAGCGACGCGCGTAAAGTCGAGCGTCCTGCCTCTCCAAGCCCAAGCCCCTCCAACCCACGACCCTGCTCCAGCCAGAACAGACCCAGCACCCCCCTGTCGTCGGGCTTGGACTCGCCGCGCTGCGGTACTCGGAATGTCAGTAGCTCAGCCAGCCGCTCTTCAGCAGCCGGCCCCTCGAACGTCCCGTTCGGTGTGGTCAGCCGGGCCGATGGCTTTTGAGCGAAGCCCTTAATGATCGTATAGTTCTCCCCGTCAATCTCGAAGGCGAGCTGGATCTCCGGCCGCACCGCGGAACCGAAGGGCTGCATCACCTCGACCGCCCTGCCGGTCAGGGTGTGGCGTTCGAAGAGACCGGCACGGATGGCGTCGAGGAGCGTGCTCTTGCCCTCTTCGTTGTCACCGGCGATCACCGTGACACCGTCGCCGAGCTCCTCGATCACCACCGGCGTGACGAGCTTGCGAAAGTTGCGCACCGCGATGCGCCGGATGTACATGTCTTACCCGCCGCTTCGGTGATGCAGGCCGTAGAGCAGAACGAGCGAGCGCCGCGCCACCTCTGCCTCCGGTCCTTGCAGCTTCTCACGCAGCCGATCCATCGCGACCCGGACAAAGCCGGCCGTGTCGATCGCATCGAGATCATCCTCGGTCGGCTCCACAATCAGTCTGGCGTTGCTTTCCTCCAGGTACGGCACGCGTGCTCTAAGATCTCCAAGCACCTCGTCCACGGCCGCCCGGGTAGCGAGGTCGATAGTTCCCTGCAGATCGAGGCGAAGGACCAGACGTTGCAGGTCTCCCTCCGTGCCACCGAGCGCGCCGCGGATATCTTCGGCGCCGCCGGGGGCGATATCGATGTTCCGCTGCATCCACCGGTAAGTGGCGACCGCGATCGGCTCGACGACCGGCACAGCTCCGGGGCTTTCGATCGTGACGTCGAGTACGTAGCCCGGATCATTCGCCCGAAAGCGATCCGGCTCGGGCGTGCCCGAATACCATGCCCGCTCTGAAACTTGTAATCGGCCATGCCAATCACCGAGCGCCAGATAATCGAGCCGAGCCCTATCCGCGCGGTTGAGGGCGATGGGATTGGAGGCCTCACTAGCTGCCGGAAGGAATTCCCGCACAGAGCCGTGGGCAAGCCCAATGCGGATCAGGCCTTCTTTGGTCGCCGCCGTGTCGAACCAGTCGGTGAGGTCTGCAGTATCACGCCGGCGTCGTAGTGGCGCCGGTAGGACCATCGCCTTGCTGCCGATGGCGATCGGCTCGGGCCGATCTGCGATGATCAGGTTTGTGGGCAGACAGAGGCGCTTCAGCCTGCTCCAGGGCGACTCCGCGATTGCGGGGTCGTGGTTGCCCGGCAACAATACCCAGGTTCCGTCAAACGGCTCCAGCGCCACCTTGAATCGCCGCAGGGTTTCATCAGCAACTGCGATATCATCGAAGCAATCGCCCGCGACGAGCACCACATCTACAGCGATATCCCGAGCGAGCGATGCGATACGCTTAAGCGTCTCAAGGCGCTCGGCGCGCAAGGCCGCGGCAATATCGGAAGGAAACTGGCCAAAGCCCTTCCCGATCTGAAGATCAGCCGTATGCAGAAAGCGGATGCCCATAGAATAGCCATGCCACAGACGGCCTCTCTAAAACGGGCTCATGTACCCGCCACCGACTTGCTCAGCCCCTGGCCCGCGTGCGTGTAGATCTGTGGTGGCGATGCCCTCACGCCCCGGCAGGGCTTGAATGTCCACGAGCTGGGCGTTGTTCTCAGGGACGCGAGCCCAATGCCCGTCAAGATGTCCCAGAGCGGGTTATATACCTCCAAGCCGAAGATCGCGAGGTGGAGCTCGAAGAAAGGCTCATCGGTTACGATCGAGACACCCAGCGATTGATGATTCTCCCGGCGACGTTTTATCCCATCAGGAGGTCCTGCGCAACAAGCCGGGGCCATCCTGTAGGGACCCAGACCGATGAGGCATCTCATGGCGAGCCCTGCCCGCTAGCGCCGGTAGTCCCCGAGCGCTCGAAGGAGATCGGCGAGGCCGCGTACACCACCGGCGTCACGCGACCTTGACGGTCGATGCGGATAAAGGCGTTGGGCGCGAAGGTGTTCGCCGTGGGAGTGCCGGCAGCCTCGGCATTACGCATCAGCACGGGTAGGCTGAAGCTCAACAGCAGCCCGCCGCCGGCGGCCGCTGGCTTTCAGAAAAGCCCCTCGTGAGATACCGCCCTTGGATATGGAATCAGCACCAGTCAGCGGGTATCCTGCCACGGACGAGTATAGTATCGTCGTCCTCTGTCCCCTCCCGCGCAAGGAACATGACGGAATATCGCCCCGCGAAACCCCTCCTCATCGCCCATCGCGGGGCGAGCGGTTATCTCCCCGAGCACACGCTCGCGGCCTATAGGATGGCCATCGAGCAGGGCGCCGATTTCATCGAGCCGGACCTCGTCAGCACGGCCGACGGCGTGCTCATCGCGCGTCACGAGAACGAGATCGGCGGCACCACGGATGTCGCTTCCCGTCCGGAATTCGCCGCTCGCCGGACCGTCAGGCACATCGACGGCGAGCCCGTGACCGGCTGGTTCGCCGAAGACTTCACCCTCGCCGAGATCAAGACGCTGCGGGCGAAAGAGCGCCTTCCCGGGATCCGGCCCCACAACGCCCGCTTCGACGGGCGGTTCGAGGTCCCGAGTTTCGAGGAGGTCCTGAACCTCGTCCTGGCCATGAACGAACGCCGGGCCCGTGACGCCCTGATGCTCGGCCGGCCGCGACCGAGTCCCATCGGTCTGTATCCCGAGACCAAACACCCGAGCTACTTCCGCGACCTAGGGCTCCCGCTCGAGGCGCGGCTCATCGACGGCCTGGAGCGCCACGGATACGGTCGGCCGGATGCCCCGGTGTTCATCCAGTCCTTCGAGGTCGCCAATCTCAAGGCGCTATCCCGGATGACGGCGCTGCCGCTCGTGCAGCTCATCGAGGCGGAGGGCAAACCCTATGATTTCGTGCTCTGCGGCGATCCGCGCCGCTACGCCGATCTTCTGGTTCCGACGGGCCTCGCCGAGATCGCGACCTATGCGCGGGCCATCGGCCCGAGCAAGGACGTGCTCATCCCCCGCGCAGAGGACGGCTCTCTGGGGCAGCCGACCACGCTCGTCGCCGACGCCCACGCCGCGGGGCTCCTGGTACACGCCTGGACCTTTCGTGCCGAGAACGCCTTCCTCCCCGCCGCATCGCGCACCGGGACCGATCCGGCGGCGCTCGGGGATCTCGACAGCGAGCTTTCGGCCTTCCTCGATCTCGGCATCGATGGTGTCTTCACCGATCACCCGCGGATCGCCGTGCGCACGATGCGACGGGCAGTGGTGACAAATCCCGGCTAACTGGTTTGGAACCCGGATCCCGACCTTTCCTGTCCGCAGGGAAACGGGTGTACCCATCAAGCCATGTCGACGGGCTACTCGGGTATCCTTCCCCCTCATGAGGAACCGCCGATGAACCCAGAGCAGATCCGCTCGAAGTGCCGGCTCGCCGTGTGTGCCCTAAGCTGGGCGACCAGGTACAGGGATGGCCCCAGGCCCAGGACCATGAGCACGGTCGCGAGCCAATAGACATGGCGGTTACCCATCCTTGGGGGCCTGGGCGCATTTGGGAGCGACGGTGTAGCGGCGCGCCGGGTCCACGAGCAACTGTTTCTTCATGAACATCCGCCCGATCAACATCGGGTAGATGAAACCGCTGCGGTTCACCAGGTTGACCTGGACCTCCCGGTAAAGGTCCCCGACGCACACCCCCAGCTTGACGACCGGCCGCCGCTGGCGCTTGCCGAAGTGGCGCTGGATCTTGGTCTCGCGCACCAAGGGGCGTTCCAGGGCCAGGCCGTGCGCATCGCGGTTCACGATCCGGAAGCGCACCCACGGGGTGCCCTTGCGCTCGAAGGTCTCGATGTCGCGGGCGTCGATCGAAGCGGTCTTGGTGCCGGTGTCGAGCTTGGCCTCCAGGATGATCTCGCCGGGGTAGATCTTGACCCGCTCGACCCAGCCGACCACCGGCATCGTCAGCCCTGACTGCGGCACGAAGAGGGCGCAGAGGAGCAGGGCGAGAGACATCGAAGGGCGGGGAAGCGTCGGCATAAAGCGGGCGATTTTAGTCTCGGTGGCCAGGCAGCTCTAGCCGCAGAGCGCCGCGCCCCGCAGGCGGACGGCCGCCCGGGCTGCGTCCACCAGGGCGATGAGGGGAGGGGGAAAGGGGGCATAACCCCACAACGCCGTGGACTGCGTGACCGAGGGCAGATCGTCCGCCATCCTCGCAGCGTTATCCGATGCAAATCAACGTCTTCTGCGCCGCATCCCTTAATCCTTACCGCAACTTCCACCGCCGCCTGTTCGCCGAGGACACCACCGATGCCAAGGGCAAAGTAAGCAGAGCTACCCCCAACGGCTGGTCAAGACGCCCTTGGAGAACCTGGCCTCGCTGCCCGATGCCAACACCTTGCCTCAAAGCCCGGCAGCACCCTGGCCGGCCTCCAGGCCGAGGCCAGCCGACTGACCCGGCAACCAGGCCGTCCAGCAGCTCAACGAAGCCAGGGGGGCGCCCGTTTCAATCCATCCATCGCCGATCCGAGCGCGTTGCCTGATGCCTCAGCTCCTCCCTTCGTTCAGACTCAAACCTCTATTGGAATTGACTTCGGTCTGTTAAAGTATGTGAAGCGCCTTGCTATGAGCGAATAGGAGGGTGCCAGGACGCCGGAAGGTGATATTGAAATATCCGATAGGAGAACAAAGATGAGATATATACCGTTAGTGGCACTCCTGCTATACCAAGCAATCGCGATAGGAGCTGAGGAGCTCCCGGCATTGAAAGCCCAGGTGACTCCGTACAACGCACCACCAATCATTTTAGCCCAACAGGAAGACGATGAAGGAACAGGTGCCGAGGCAGAGTGCGACGAGAACACGTCGGAAGCCGAATGCGCAGCGGCACCGGATTGTGCATGGACCGACGACGAGTGTGTCGATGTCGTCGATGACGAAGACGAATAGGCCCTAAGGTTGCAAAATCCCCTTGCGCTCCCCTTTTCAACAAAAGGGGAGCCGTGGGGGGGTCCGCGATGGGCCTGGATTTCAACTGAGGTCTCTCAGGGATCTCTTCCTCAAATCCCAGCTCCTTCCGGTCGAGGGGGTCAAGAAGCGCGATGGGTGACCGTGCAGGGCACACCCTGCGGCCGCGCCCGGATCCGGACACCGCGTGCCCCGTGCCGGCACCGGCGAGGCGTCGATCCGGAGTGTCATCCCGGTAGCCCAAGCGGTCGCTAACGCCGGTGTCCGAGCGGTGGGCCTGATTGGAGGGGAATGACCGATGTGCGGCATCGTCGGTGGCGTAGCACAGCGCGACGTCACACCGATCCTCGTCGAGGGTCTGAAACGGCTCGAGTACCGAGGCTACGACTCGGCCGGGGTAGCGATCGTTGACGGCCGGAGCCGCCTGGAGCGGCTGCGGGTGCTCGGCAAGGTCGGCGTGCTCGAAGCGGCGCTTGCAGAGCATACGCTTTCCGGCACCACCGGCATCGCGCATACGCGCTGGGCGACGCACGGGGAACCGAGCACCCGCAACGCCCACCCCCACGTATCGCACGACGCTGTGGCGCTGGTCCATAACGGGATCATCGAGAATCACGCGGCGCTGCGTGCGCGCCAGAGGACGCTCGGCTACGAGCTCACCTCCGAGACCGACACCGAGGTCGCCGTCCACCAAATCCATTTCCATCTCCAAAAGGGCAAGGACCTCTTGCGCGCCGTCCTGGATGCCCGGGCCGAGCTCGAAGGGGCCTATGCGCTCGGCGTCATCAGCACCCAGGAGCCCGGCCGCCTGGTGGCCGCGCGGCGCGGCAGCCCGCTCGTCATCGGCATCGGGATCGGCGAGCACTTCATCGCCTCCGACGTCTTCGCGCTCCTGCCGGTGACGCAGCGTTTCATCCATCTGGAAGAGGGCGATGTCGCCGATCTCCGCCGGGAGTCGGTCGAGATCTACGACCTCCATGGACAGCGCGTCGAACGCCCGGTATCGATCTCGAGCCTGTCCGCGGACGCGGCGGACAAGGCCGGCTACCGGCATTACATGCAGAAGGAGATCTTCACCCAGGCGCGGGCCGTGGCCGACACCCTGGAGGGTCGTGTGCTCGCCGGGCGCGTCGTCGAGGACGCCTTCGGATTTGCCGCGCCCGGCGTGTTCGATCGGGTGCGGGCCATCCAGATCGTGGCGTGTGGGACGAGCTACCATGCCGGACTCGTGGCGCGCTACTGGATGGAGGCGGTGGCCGGCGTCCCGTGCAGCGTCGAGGTGGCCAGTGAGTTTCGCTACCGCCGGCAGGTGGTCCTGCCCGGGACGCTGATCGTGGCGATCTCCCAGTCGGGCGAGACCGCCGATACGCTCGCGGCATTGCGCGAGGCCAGAACCCTGGGCTACGCCGCGACGCTCGCCATCTGCAACGTGCCGGAGAGCTCGCTGACGCGCGAGGCGGACCTGGTGTTCCTGACCCGCGCCGGTCCCGAGATCGGAGTGGCCTCGACCAAGGCCTTCACGACCCAGCTCACGGCCCTCTTGATGCTGGTGATCGCGCTCGGTCGGCGACGCGGAATCGACAGAGACGCCGAGAGCTCGCTGGTGGCGAAGCTCGAAAGCGTACCGGGGCTGCTCGGTCAGATCCTGGAGTCGGACGAGCGGATCCGGCACCTCGCGGAGCGGTTTGCGGACAAGCATCACACCCTGTACCTCGGGCGTGGCGCCTTGTACCCGGTAGCCATGGAGGGGGCCTTGAAGCTCAAGGAGATCTCCTATATCCATGCCGAGGCCTACCCGGCCGGGGAGCTCAAGCACGGCCCGCTGGCGCTCGTGGATGAGGACATGCCCGTCATCGCCGTGGCGCCCAACAATGCGCTCCTGGAAAAGCTCATGTCCAACCTCGAAGAGGTGCGGGCGCGCGGCGGCAGGCTCTTCGTCTTCGCCGATCCGAGCGTCGAGATCAAGGCCTCGCCCGGCGTCGAGGTCGTCGAGGTGCCTCCCGTCGGGGACCTGATCGCCCCTATCCTCTATACTGTGCCCTTGCAGCTTCTGGCCTACCACGTGGCCGTGCTCAAAGGGGCGGATGTGGATCAGCCGCGCAACCTTGCGAAGTCGGTCACCGTCGAGTAGATCACCGAAGGGCCACCGGAGCCTCAATGCCGTCCAACGTCGAAAGCATGCAACTCGATAAATATCGCGTCCTGGTCGTCGATGACGACCGGGACATGGTGACGCTCCTCTGCACCTGGCTCGCGGAGGCCGGCTTCTATGTGGATAGCGCCCCGTCCGGCGTGGATGCCTTACAGCGCATCGACATCACGCGCCCCGACATCGTGGTGACGGATCTGGTGATGCGGGGCATGGACGGGATGACGCTCCTGACCGAGATCCACCGGCACAATCCGCTCATGCCCGTGATCATGCTGAGCGGCCAGGCCCAGGTCCGGGATGCCGTTAAGGCCATGCACCTCGGGATCTCCGAGTTCCTGATCAAACCGCTCGAACGGGCCGAGTTGGTCGATCAGATCTGCAAGACCCTGCGCATCGCCTCCGGTGCCGAGACGACACAAGGACCCGGGTTCGGCAAGGGGCTCATCTATCGGAGCCCCAAGATGGCCGAGGTGATCGATCAAGCCAGGCTGGTCGCCGATACCGACATCACCATCTTCATCAACGGCAGCACCGGGACCGGCAAAGAGGTCCTGGCCAAGGCCATCCATGAGGCGAGCCCGAGGCGCGACAAACCCTTCATCGGGGTGAACTGTGCGGCCATCCCCGAACAGCTCCTGGAGTCGGAGCTCTTCGGGCATGAGAAAGGCTCGTTCACCGGCGCGGCCACCCGGCATGAGGGGCTCTTCCAGGCCGGGAACGGCGGCACCCTGTTCCTCGATGAGGTCGGCGATATGCCGCTCGGGCTGCAAGTGAAGCTTCTGCGGGTGTTGCAAGACTTCGAGGTGCGGCCCATCGGATCGACGCGCAGCGTGCCGGTCAATGTCCGCATCATCTCGGCCACCAACAACGACCTCGAAGGGGCCGTCAAGGGAGGCCGTTTCCGGCAAGACCTGTACTACCGGCTCCATGTCGTGCCGCTCTATCTCCCGGCGCTCGCGGAGCGCCGGGAAGACATCCGGGTGCTGCTCGACCACTTCCTGGAGCGCCTGGCAAAGCGTCAGAGACTCAAGGCCAAGCGCTTTGCGCCGGAGGCACTGGAATATCTGACCGCCGCGCCGTGGCCGGGGAACGTGCGCCAGCTCATCAACGTCGTCGAGCTGTGCGCGACCTTGTCCAAGGGCGATATCATCCCACTCGGTATGGCGCAGAGGGCCCTGCGCGATCAGCCGGCCGAGCTGAAGTCCCTGCGCGATGCGAAGCATGCCTTCGAGAGGAATTATCTCCTCTCCGTCCTGCGGATCACGAGCGGACAGGTGGCCTCGGCCGCACGCATCGCCGGGCGCAATCGCACCGAGTTCTACAAGCTCCTCAAGCAACACCGCATCGATCCGGCGGAGTTTCGCAAGGGCGGTGTCGAAGATCCCGGTGACGTCGAGGAGGAATCGCCCGATGGAGCACCCGGTGACGCATCGGATGAAACATCGGAGGGAGCGGCGGATTGATCGCGGTCCCGTTCCGCGGAGCGGCCGCCTCGCGGGCGTATCGGTGCACCGGCATCGCCCCGAGCGCGTAACTGGATCTCGGCTAGAGTCAGACCCTACGTCGGAGCCCTCCGGAGACCCTGCTAGCGATGGAGCGAGCCGACGCCGTCGATCCCCACAGGATCATCGCACGGATCGATGCGGATCTGATCGACCTCGTGCCAGGGTATATCGAGAACCGGCGCAAGGACGTGCTGGCGATCCTGGGCGCACTCGGGCGCGGCGATATGGAATGCGTCTGGATCATCGGCCACAGCATGAAGGGATCGGGCGGCGGGTACGGCTTTCACACCGTGAGCGAGGTGGGGGCGGCGTTGGAGCAGGCGGCCAGGGTTTCGGATGGCGATGCCGTCAGCAGAGCGCTCGCGCGCTTGCAGGACTACCTCGCGCGGGTCGAGGTCGTCTGCGAACCCGACCCTGAATAACCAGCGGGCGAATCGCCGCCGGATCTATCGCCATAGGGTCGCCGCCAGCGTGGTCTCCCGCGACGTCACCTCCCAGAGTCTGACCTACGCCGTCGCTATCGGCTTCGGACTGTCGTTCTCGGTCTTCCTGCTGTTTCTCGCCTGGCAGAACGCCTTGGAGACGGAGAAAAAGGAATTCGCCTTCGAATCGGTGCTGCTGCGGGAGGCCGTGACGGTCGGGGTGACCGCGGCCGACGATGTCACCGGCAGCCTGGCGTCGTTGCTGTCCTCCATCGGCTCATCCAATCGAGAGTCGTTTCGTGTCTTCGTCGATGCCTTGTTCAAGAGGCACCCATATATAAAATCGATATCCTATTATCCTTCGCTCGCGGCGCTCGGGGTCCCGAATGGAAAAACCGTCACCGGCGCGGCCCCGGATTTTCTCGCCCCGATGCATATCGCACGCGAGGGCCGGCAGCGGGCACCGGTGGAGATCGAACTCGTTTCCGATCCCCGCGCCTTCGATGCCGTGCAGGCCGCGCTCGATTCGGGCCATGCCGTTCCGAGCCGTCCGTCCTCGGCGAAAGCCGATCTGGCCGGATACGTGTTGCTGAAAACGGTGTCGTTACACGCATCGCCGATCTCCCCGTCGAGCGATCCCCGGGATCGGGGCGATCCCCGGGTCGGGCTCCTGGTAGTCACCATTGCGGCCGACCACCTGTTCCGGCAGGCGTCCCTGGACAGCGACCTGCGTGTATCTTTATATACGGAGTCGCAAGGGATCAACGGCCGCCAAGCGGTGTTCTCGAAACGCCCGAACATCCAGGGCGGGCCGCCGGACTGGGAGATCGCGATGCTGTCCGAGGAGACCTCGACGCAGTTTCCCCATTATTCGACCAAGATGATCGTGGAGAGACCCGTGTATTGGGGGGACCTCGACAAGGGTTTGATCTACACGGCGGCGGTCCTGGGCGTGGGCATGAGCCTGTTGCTCGCGGCCCTCGCCCGGGCCAAGGAGGTCCAGGCCCGGGATCTCGGGGAACGCACCCGCGAGATCGAGCGCCAGGTGCAGCGCCAGACCAAGGAGCTGGCGGTGACTCGTGACCAGGCCGTCGAGGCGTCACGGGTCAAGTCGGAGTTCCTGGCCAGCATGAGCCACGAGATCCGGACGCCGCTCAACGCCATCATCGGGATGGCGGAGCTCCTGAACGATACCAAGCTGTCGCAGGTGCAGCGCAAATATGTCGGGATCTTCAAGAAGGCGGGCGAGGCATTGCGGAGCCTCGTGAACGACATCCTGGATTTCTCCAAGATCGAGGCCGGGCAACTGGAGCTCGAGGATACGTCCTTCAATCTGCGCGAGCTCATCGAGGGGGCCGTGGACATCTACGCGTTACGCGCCGACGAGAAGGGCATCGAGCTCTTGTCCCACGTGGCCCCCGATGTCCCGGTCCAGGTGAGCGGCGACCCCGGGCGGCTTCGCCAGGTGGTCCTGAACCTCCTCGGCAATGCCATCAAGTTCACCGAGGCGGGCGAGATCGTGGTGAGTTTGTCCTGTGATCCGGGCAAACCGGAACGCATCCTGTGTTCCGTCCGGGACACCGGGATCGGCATCCCGAAGGACAAGCTCGATATGATCTTCGGCAGCTTTTCGCAGTTGGATTCTTCGACCACCCGCAAGTACGGCGGCACCGGCCTCGGGCTCGCGATCTCCAAGCGCCTGGTGGCGCTCATGGACGGGTGGATGAAGGTCGACAGCCAGCTCGGTCGCGGCAGCACTTTTTCGTTTTCGATCAAGCTCGGGCGCGCGCCGCAGCCGGAACCCAGGGGGCCAGGTCTCGAGGTCGATGTCACCGGCAAGCGCATCCTGGTCATCGACGACAACGCCACTAACCGGCTGATCCTGCGAGAGATGTTGAAGGGCCACGGGGCGCTCGTCAGCGAGGCGGTGGACGGGCCCGCGGCGCTCGAGGCATTTCGCCATGCGCGGGCCAAGGGAGCGACCTTCCGGCTGGTGATCACCGACTGCCGGATGCCGGGCATGGACGGTTTTCAGGTCGCCGAGGCGATCCGCGCCGCGGGCGGCGAGGTCGACACCGTGCTCATGCTGACCTCATCGAACCTGACTGACGACATGGTCAAGGCCCAGGCGATCGGCATGGGCGCCTACCTCGTCAAACCGGTCAAGTCCGCGGAGCTGATGCGGGCCGTGAACCAGGCCTTGTTGGCACGGCCCTGGGCCGAGCACGAACCATGGGACAAGACCGGCGAGCACACGCGCCCCCACCAGTTATCGCCCATCCTCCTGGTCGAGGACAACGAGGACAACCGCCTCCTGGTCCGGGCTTATCTGAAACGGGTGCCGTACGAGATCGATGAGGCCGAGAACGGCGAGATCGCGGTCGCCAAGTTCAAGGAGCGACGTTACAGCCTGGTGCTCATGGACGTCCAGATGCCGATCATGGACGGTCACGCGGCCACACGCGCGATCCGCCGCTGGGAGAACGAAGAGGGCAGGCTGGCGACCCCGATCATCGCGCTCACCGCACACGCCATCAAGGAAGAGATGGACAAGAGCAAGGCCGCCGGTTGCACCACCCACCTCACCAAGCCCATCCAGAAGGACACGCTGCTCCTAGCGCTCGAGCCGTATCTCCTGCTCAGGTGATCGGGAACGGTGGGAGAGTTCCGGCCGCTGGTCCGGCCCGAATTTCTCATCACTGCCCCTGTACAACCCAGGTTTAGCATCTGTCTCAACAATTCAAGACGACGTCTCAACTGCGTTGACTTCGGGTATAAGACTTCCTTATATTACCTCGTATGACAGGCGAAATTAAGTGGACCAAGTGGCATACGGTGAACGCTGGTGCAGCGCGATCTTTGACGACCATCACAAATTCACCAGGGGTCGTCTATGGAATGGCAACAACCGAATTGCCGGATAGGCTGAAGCCGATACCTGGTGTGGCTTCATACTATGTAATCGGTTACGCTTCTCGCCAGGCCTTGAATGATGGGCTCACCGTCGGCGGTGAGCTGCTTGTAACGCGCGTGGAGAGCGGGATCACCAAGAACTACCAGTTTGGGTTTGCCACCTCGTCAGGTGGTACCGTCTACTTCGCTGGCCCATACAAGGGATTCTGTGGGCACTATGTGGACAGTGGGCAGAGCATTCCCGAGAATTCGCTGTTCGGACACACGCCCTTCAGCAAGTGAGACCTGTGTTGCGCTGCAGATTCAACGTCCAGGTCAAAAACAACGACTTCTACCTTAGTCTTCATGGCAGAGGAAGTGATTCGACGATGCAGCACCTACGAAGATGAGGGTTGCGCTGATATTGAAAAGAAGGCACGGCGAATCTGGCTGGCAGCGAATTTCGGCAGCTGTTGAGGTCCAGGAGACTCCGAATTCAAGTCGTGACGGTTTTACCTTCTCCGTCGAGGAAGACATAGATCTTAGAGGGCTATCGGAGATTCACGGAGTCTTGACCAGCGCGCAGTATAGATGAAATCGTCCTCAACTTTGCGGCCGTGTCGCAGTCCTACCACGGATGATTGAAAACAACATTTGCCCTTATTGTTGGCAACCATTGATCAAGGCAGAGAATAAGGACAATAGTAGGTCCGTAGAGCACTTGATACCGAATAGCGCTTTAACTCGCAAAAGGAAAAACGACGAAGGGGATTTTTACGCTTGCAGAAGATGCAATTCAAGAAAGAGCAATATCGACTACGTATTGGGTGTAATTACAAAAGCCCAGTCATTTGATAACAAGCTGGCGCTCAACACTCTGATAGATGCAATCACAAAAAAAGATGGTCGTGCCAAACGGTTTATAGATATGATTCTTACTGCTAAAGAAGGAAGTGGCAGCGTTCATATGGAAATGCCAATCAAAGGGAATGAGCTAATTGAGTATCTTCACTACCTTGGCAAGGGTCAGTTCTTTAAAGTGAGGCGGGTGCCATACAATCCGAATAACTACGTTATGGATATCCGGTTTGTTAATAAACAGGTTCTTGCTGCCATCGAAAGTTCATACGTCGATCAACACGGCTCGAATCCGTTTAAAGACCTCAAGCAAAACCCGCGTTCAGAAGTCATTAACGATGGTGAATGCATCATATGGTCAAAGAACAATCGTTTCATATTTATCTTTCACGATTACGTCGCGGCGATCGTTGAGGTTCTGAGAAGGAGCAAAAAGAACGTGGCCAAAGCCGCGAAGAGCGAGTCCCAGATCCTTGAAGATTTTTCTTATGCCACAACAAGCCCATCAACCCGAGTGGGTTCCTGCAAACGCCATGAGAGAAAGAAGATAAGTCACAAAAAGAACACATAGGCCCTTTCAATCGGCGTCCTTTGACATTACCACCGGGTAGCGACGTGACCTGCTTGATAATAGGTCTAACTATCTGGATACTCGAAAAACCGCTACCCCATGAGCGACTCACCACGTCCCTGCGCGGCGCTCTTGATCGCCGCACCGGCCTCGGGCCAGGGCAAGACCACAGTCACCGCGGCGCTCGCGCGCTACCACGCCGCGCGGGGGCGGCGCGTGCGGGTCTTCAAGACCGGGCCCGACTTCATCGATCCGATGCTCCTTCGGGCGGCCAGCGGCCAGCCGGTCTACCAGCTCGATCTCTGGATGGTCGGCGACGCCGAATGCCGGCGTTTGCTCCATGGCGCCGCGTGCGAGGCGGAGTTGATCTTGATCGAGGGCGTCATGGGGCTGTTCGACGGGAAGCCCTCGAGCGCCGATCTGGCCGAGTGCTTCGGTATCCCGGTGCTCGCCGTCATCGATGCCGGGGCGATGGCGGAGACCTTCGGTGCCCTCGCCCACGGCCTGGCCACCTATCGGAACGGGCTCCCGTTCGCCGGTGTGTTGGCGAACCGGGTCGCGAGCGCCGGCCATGCCGGCATGTTGAGATCCAGTGTTTCAGACCGCATCCCCTACTGGGGTACCCTGTACCGACGTTCGGAATTCGCATTACCCGAGCGCCATCTGGGTCTCGTCCAGGCGCAGGAGATCGACGGGCTCGATCAGAGATTGGGTGCGCTGGCCGCGGCCATCGGTGAGACCGGGCTCGCCGATCTGCCCGAGCCCGTGGCCTTTTCGGGTGCCCCGCCGCTCGAGGTCCCGCGTGCCTTCGAGGGCGTGCGCATCGGCATAGCCCGCGATACGGCCTTCTCGTTCGTCTACCCGGCCAATCTGGATCTGTTGCGGGCGATGGGGGCAGAGCTGGTGTTCTTTTCACCGCTCTCGGACGCGTCGTTGCCCGCCGTCGACAGCGTCTACCTCCCTGGCGGTTACCCGGAGTTGCATTTGGCTACGCTCGCGCACAACGACGGGATAAGAGACGCGTTGCGCGCGCACGCGGCCGACGAGAAACCGCTGCTCGCCGAATGCGGGGGGATGCTCTACCTGCTCGATGAACTACGCGATCGCGACGGGCACCTAGGTCGGATGTGCGGGATCCTGCCGGGCCGGGCAGCGATGCAGGGACGTTTGGCCGGCCTCGGCCTGCAATCGGCGCGTTTCGCGGCGGGGGAGCTGCGCGGCCACACCTTTCACCACTCGAAGCTTGAGACGGCGATGGCAGCGGGTATCCAAGGCGTGCGCAAGAACGGGACACCGGGAGAGGCGATCTATCGAAGCGGCCGCCTCACGGCCTCTTATCTCCACTGGTACCTGCCGTCCTGCCCCGAAGTCGCCATCGAGCTATTGCAGCCGTAACTTTATTTCACTTAATGGCGCATGCCACATCGCTATTCGCCGGCGGAAGACGCGACCGTTTACCGCTTGCGCAGGTAACAACTCCACGGTATCGAACGGAGATCCTCATGGGCAAGCTTGAACGAACGCAACCCTACCTTGTGGGTGAAGACGTCGCCGGAGGTCCGGTACCGGGCCTTGAGCGGCAAGCGGAGCTTCGACGCGATCGTGATCGGCGGCGGCATCGCCGGGCTGAGTGCCGCCTACATGCTTCAGCGCGACAGGATGAAGGTGGTCATCGGCGATGCGGCCGGCCTCCGCGGCATTCGGTACGATGACGAGGCAAGGCCCCCGATGGCGACGCGCGGCCGCGGCGATGGCGAGGCCCTTTCCGGAGCCATAGAGGCGCGCCCAGCGCCGGCGAACCCCCGGCCGGTTGGGCTGGGGGGGGCTCGAAGGGGCTCTCCAGACGCTTGATAACTCCCTGAGCCGACAGCCCCCTTAGCCTGCACTCGCCTGAGAGGCCAAAACGCCCCGGATCCGGGCGCCTCGGACCGATGAATCGCCCGAAAAATCCCCGATCCTGGACCGACGGCTCGCGTACTTGACAACCCACAGGTCCATCTCGTACTCTTCCTCCCGCCGAAAAAGGGCCTTTGAAATTCTTATACCTTTCGAAAACGGGCACTTCGGACTTTGGCTGGCCAAAAGTCGCTGCGTCTTGACGCTCCGGCTTGGTTCAACGGCCATTGAAGCGACTTTCGGCAAGGCTATAAATTTATGACGTTGCGAACTGCCTTTAGAGAAATAATTTGCACCGCGAACTCTGTTCCGGGACAAGTTTATCTTGGAGAGTAGGAATGAGAAAATGGGTTTTATTGGGGCTTGCTGTTGCCGCAATACTTGTAGCTGTGGTGATTTGGCGGCAATGGGAAAGGACCTCAGGTACTATTGAGATCGGCGTCTTACTTTCACTCACCGGCGATGTCGGACCATATGGCCAGAGGTCACTGAAAGGAATTAACCTAGCCAAGGATGAAATCAACTCCGCAGGTGGCATAGCAGGAAGGCCTATCTCTCTTCGTGTTGAGGATACAAGATCATCGCCACGAGACGCGGTCAGTGCCTACACGAAATTGGTAACGCTGGAGCATGTTCGAATCATAGTGGGGGACGTGTTGAGCGGGACGACACTGGCCATTGCTCCATTGGCGAAAAAGGACAAAGTCGTGTTGCTGGCGCCCGGGGCTTCGAACCCTGCGCTCAGGGATGCAGGTGATTATGTCTTCAGAAACTGGGTATCGGACGACTTCGATGGCACCGCGATGGCTCAGTACATCGCCAAAGAAGGCATCCGCGCAATTTATATCCTCAATCAACAAACGGACTATAGTGTAGGCCTTGCAAATGCTTTCAAAAAAGCTTTCGAAGCTCTCGGCGGAAAAGTGGTTGGACAAGACGCCTATGTTACAGAAACTACGGATTTTCGACCTCACCTACTCAGGATGCAACGGAGCGGAGCTTCTTCGGTTTTTCTAACTGGAGAAGCGCGTCAAAACGGAACTATTCTTCGTCAGGCCCGAGAGATGGGTCTAGAGAAGCAGTGGTTTGCCAATTTGACTATAGACACGCCTGAAGCGAAGACAGTCGCCGGAGATGCACGGGAAGGGGTTGTTTTTACGACACCTGCGTTCGATCCGGACGAGAGCTCGCCGCAAACGCGGCAGTTCGTAAGAGCTTTCCGCGAGCGTTACGGGGAAGACCCCGAGGTTACATCCGGAATCGCGTATGATGCAATGAAGATTCTGGCTGCAGTGATGACCCGAACTGGCTCCGAACCCGAGCAAGTCAAAGCCGGCCTTTACAAGGTCAAGGATTTTCCCGGCGTGACGGGCTCAACCAGTTTCGACGATCATGGTGACGTAACGAAAGACATCTTCATCAAGGTGATAAAGAATGGCAATCCTGTCCTCCTCACACGATTTGCGGTTCAACAGTGACGTAATCGTTCCCGAGCACACCATTAGTCCACAACAACATAAGCTTGCACCCTACTACGCCCAGACCCTTGAGTTTTACGAGCGGCTCGCGTCGTTATACGATCTCCTTTACCCCGACCACTTACGTTTTTCGGAACAACTCTTCAGCCAACTTTCGCCAATCTTGGCAGCGGCAGGAACGCACAACGTTTTGGATGCATCGTGCGGGGTGGGACATGACATGCTTAGCCTGCTGCGGCTGGGCTTTCGCGTGGACGGCATAGACATCAGCAAGCGCATGATTGAGGAGGCCGATCGGCGGCTACGACGGGCTGGCTTTGATGGAATCAGACTTCGCGTTGGAGATGCTAGTAGCCTTCAGACTGTAGCCCCGCAGGATGCGTACGACTTAGTCGTATTTAGGGGCAACACCTTCTCTAATATCCATCCAGATGATTTTGGTGGTGTGGTCAAACAGCTGTTGTCTATCGTCCGACCTGGCGGATTATTGCTAGCCGATTATCGCGATGGAGAGCATCAACTTGCAGAACGGAAAGGCTTTGAATTTCGCGGCTCGGGAATCGCTAGAGAACGGAAAGCTCTTTTTTGGTCAAATTACGTACTCAAGCATTCCGACAGCTTGCTTCAGCCCTATGAGGTTTGTGCCACTGTTCGTTTGATCCACCTTAGACGTATGTACTCTGTTGAACGATTGCACATTCGCTCTCACTACGTCGACGCTCAAAGGCTGCTAGAAACGATTAGACACGAAGCTATTCAGGAACTGCGTATTCCCACTGTGGACACCCGGGGACTACCGTATCTGCAAACTCTGCTCGTCCGGCGGGCTAGCTAATTTGGTGGCGCTGCTGCGATGGCACTTCCGAACACCAGCGAGCAGGAACTCAAGCGGATTGTGAATATCTGCGGTACCGTCACGTCTTTCCTTAGAGCCATGGCGCCCTTCACTCCTGGTTTGAATTCGTGCATGACAGTCTGCGCATATTGCAGACCAACCTACTCGCGATATCAAGCCCTACGCGAAACATTTAAGCAAATCGACTCGGTATCATTCGTCCGGCAACAGATAGAGAAGTTGAGCCAAGACGACATCTTCGACATTGGTTTCTATCTCGGCTCAGCATGCGAATATATTAAAGGATCCCGCAAATTGAATCGTGATGCTGAAGCGCAGCTCATGGTCACGATGGGCAACCAATGGCTAGACGGCGCTTTGGCTAGGTTTTTTGATAAGATCGCCGACCACAACGTGGATACCATTCTGGAACAAGGTATTTTACCTTGGCTTAGCTCGATAGAATACGTCGAGTTCCAGGATAGCTATTTAGCGCGTCGCTTTAGCCGCGATGGTGACTTTGAGTTTCAGGAGCAGCGACGAATCGATCACTCCGTTCAATCACAAGTCAAAAAGGATTCCGTCTTTCGTTATGGAAGAGCCTGTGAATATTTGCTCTTTGCTCGCGACAGCGTGCTTCACTATTGCTTCACGCCAGTCGTGACAACTCCAAATGGTGAAGAGTACCGGTGGGCACTTTGCGTTTGGTGTCCGCCAGAGGCGTCGCCAACGGTGGCAGGAGCCCATCCACAATTGCAAACGCAACTACGCAGAGCTTGGGGTGCAACAGAGGGCGCAAAGGATGGTGGAGAGCTATTGAATCTTGCGGAAGAGATAACAGCTGCGCGCTTTCTGTTGGAGCGCTTGTGGAGTCGGGAGAACGGCAGGCTCGAGCCCCCGGATGCCATTCAAGTAAAACGGAAAGTCGACAGCCTGGCGCACGCAGTACAAATTTGTCCAGACGTCGAACTAGTTCAACGTGTAAAAATCGACTTGAGTGCCGCCTTGAGTGCCGGCGTCTTAGTCGAGAACATTAGCTTTGATACGCTGTTGCGTACGCTTCACGGAGACACCCCATGAAAACGACTGCCTTATTAATTGCGAAGCGGCTGATGAAAACTTCACCATTTGTACACACTCTGATCGTGGTGGGGGTATTCATTTCACTAAGCACGAATCTACTTGTCTCTTTCTACACCGCAACGCCAAAAGAGTGGCCTCTCAGAATGCTGGGATCAGCACTTCTGATGCTGGTATCCGCTTGGCTCTATCTGCCGGTTGTTTCAACGAGTGATCGGGTTTTTCGCGAAGCCAGTGCACTGGGCCATAATTTTGATGGGGCGTTAGTGCAATTGATTGACCGACCCTCAGAGGTCAAGGTTCTAGAGATGGTTTTCCTACGGCTACTTGCGTCTATCGTGATATTTGCCATCGCAATTGGTTTGTTATTTTGCTGGAGATAAGGTTGACGGTTTCCGAACTTTATGCCCAAGCGACGGCCAACGGCATCATAGCCGGATGCTTGTACGCTCTAGTTGCCGTCAGCTTCAATCTTATTTACAGCACCTGCCGTTTCTTTCATTTCGCGCACAGTGCAGTGATCGCGAGCGGTGCCTTCGCAGCATATGTTTTGCTGTGGTTGGGAGCGCCGATGCTTGTTGCGTGGCTTTTGGGAATAGCCGTAGCGGGAGCGATTGGCCTGGGGATGAATGTATTGGTGTATGTCCGGCTTCGTCAGAACGGCGCTCACGCCATCGAACTTCTCCTTGCATCATTAGGGCTGATGGTAGTCGTCCAGGCCTTGCTTTCGCTTATTTTTGGTGATGACGCGCGTGTGCTTGGTGCGCCCGCAACTGTTGGGCCGACTGTTTTGCTAGGCGTACGGCTAACAGATGTGCAACTAACTATAGGCAGTGTTTCGATTGTCGCTGCAACGCTAGTGATGTTGCTTGTCCATTGTACTCGCGCTGGGACGTTAATCCGTGCTGTCGCAAATGACGCTCCTCTTGCTCTGGCAGTCGGCGCGCAAGTCGAAGCCACTATCAGCGGGGCGTTTCTTTTGGGCTCTGCAATGGCGGGACTTGCAGGAATATTGGCTGCTTATGATGGCAGCCTCACACCGGGAATGGGCTTACGGATGTATCTGCTTGGTGTCAGCGCAGCAATCGTTGGGGGCGTTGGGACATATCACGGTGCCCTTTTGGGCGCGCTCCTCATTGGACTGATACAGAATTTGGGCGCGATTTGGCTTCCGACGCAATGGCAGGATGCGAGTGTTTTTCTTGTCCTGACAATTTTCCTACTGGTGAGACCGGAAGGGTTGCTGGGGCGACACGCGGTTGCGGGAGCACACTAAATGGAATACTTGCTCCACGTGGCTGTGCTTATGTCCTTGTACATTGCGCTTGCAGCAGCGCTCGATCTCCTCGTTGGCCGCACTGGGATTTTATCCGTCGCCCACGCCGGTTTTTTCGGAATTGGGGCATATACAAGCGCCTTGCTTGTAACGAAGATTTCACTCGCTTGGCCGACGGCGTTCTTGTGCGCTGCGTTAGCAGGCATGATTCTTTCGTTTCTTGTGGCGGTGCCTGCGTTGCGGCTGAAGGGAGATTACTTCGTTTTGGTGACGTTTGCATTCCAAATGGTTGCGTTCAGCGTCCTAAACAATTGGGTCGTTTTCACGGGCGGACCTATGGGAATCCCTGCGATCCCGACCATCAACATCCTTGGATTCAGTCTTGATGCTCGCTGGAAGGTACTGTTCCTAGCGTTGGCTTTCAGCGGCACCGTTTTTTTGTTCCTGGACAGGTTGCGCCTTAGTCCTTTCGGCCGATTGCTTCATTCGATCCGAGAGGATGAATCTCTCGCGCAATCTTGTGGACGCTCGACTGGCGTTGCAAAGCTGAAGGTGTTTGCAATAAGCGCCGGCGTCGCAGCCGCTGCTGGCGCGATCTACGCACATTATATTGGGTACATTGATCCCTCCAGTTTCACGGTCATGGAATCAATTCTCGTACTGGCAATGGTCATTATCGGCGGGGCTGATAGCCGTTGGGGGCCTTTGGCCGGCGCGATCGCGTTGGTGGCTCTTCCCGAGCTTCTGAGATTTGTAGGACTGCCTGACGACGTTGCAGCAAAATTGCGAGAGCTGATCTACGGTGCGGTCCTGACCGTCATTGTAGTCGCAAGATCCCAAGTGCGTTGTACATGAACACCTTGGAACCAGCCGAGCCCAGATAAGCCTCAATTAAGAATGTGCAGCACTCGAGTGTCTTTGTTGCGCTGTGAAAAGCTATCACAATCGTTTGGCGGCGTGCAAGCGCTGGATTCGATCACTCTTGATTTCTCGGACCACGGCATCGTGGCTTTGATCGGCCCCAATGGCGCAGGAAAATCGACCCTCATCAATGTCGTTACTGGTTTCGTGCGACCTGAACAAGGTCATTGTTTCGTTAAAGGAATAGATACGACGCATTGGGCAATCGAGCGGATTGCATCGCTTGGGGTGAGGAGGACCTTTCAAGCCGTTAGAGTTTTTCCCGAGATGACGGTCTCCAGCAATCTTCTGATTGGGATTCCGGGCGACACTACGGAAGATGTATTGTCAATCTGCCGGCCAGGGTTGCGTCGAACGGCCGAGGAGGAAAAGCTGCAGCGCGTAAGTGCCGCGCTTCGGAGCACCGGCCTTTGGCCCAAAGCTCGCGAGCTAGCTAGAACGCTCTCCTACGGCCAGCAAAAGTTGTTATCACTGGCAATGTGCATGGCAAGCGGAGCCAAAATCGTTTTGCTCGACGAGCCGTTTGCGGGGCTAGACCCGGAAACCGCTGAGACAGTGACGAACATTTTGCGCGAAATGCAAAAGCTAAAACGGCTAGTCATTTTTATTGAACACGACTTGATTGCCGTTGGAAGGATTGCAGATGTCGTGCATTTGCTGGCTGGCGGAAAGGTCATCCAAAGTGGACTGCCGGATGAAGTTCTGACCAGCCGCAAGACTTTGGAACGATATTTTGGTTGATATGGCACAGTTGACCCACCTGAGGCTTGACCAAGTGTCGAGCGGATACGGCTCACGTCCTGTCATCGATGGCGTATCGATCGATGTGGGCAGCGGAGAAGTCGTTGCACTGATTGGTCGGAATGGAAGTGGCAAGTCCACAGTTCTGAAAGCTGCGTTCGGGCTTCTACCAGTGCTGAGGGGAAAGGTGACACTGGACGGACTTGGTATCGAGCATGAAAATCCAAGGGCGCGGTTGCGGCGGGGCATAGCATACCTTCCGCAAGGACGGAATGTGTTTGGCGCACTGACGGTAGATGAGAATCTAGACTTGTCGTACCTCTCGGGCATGGACAAGCGGGCGCAGGAAGCTGCGCGTGAGAGAGTGCTTGGCTTGCTGCCAACATTGCGAAGCATTCTCTGGCATCGTGCAGAAACGTTGTCCGGTGGGCAACGGCAGCTCGTTGCGTTAGGTAGAACGCTTTCAATGAACCCGCGAGTGTTGTTGCTCGACGAGCCGTCATTAGGCATGTCACCAAGTTTGGTCTCATGGTTGCTGGCACATATAAAAGAACTCAGTCAAACCATGAAGATGGCCATATTGATCGTTGAGCAACGAGTGCACGACGTCCTGAGCATTGCGGATCGCGCGTACGTCCTTAGGAACGGCGCAATTAGCTTTTCAGGGATCGCTAAAGAGTTGACCGATGACGTCAAGCTTCAACGTCACTTTTTTTAAGCTCCTCCATCGAGATTCGTGGATAATGTCGTCAGATGATCGACGAGGAGTCTTGGATTTGACCCAACCCTCGGCCGCGTCGCGGGATGCTACGGACGCAGTGATACCCGCAATCAGTACCAGGGAGATAGATTTTTCATGAGGTCCGCCGGTCGGACCATCCGTACGCGTCGTGATGTATTTCCTCGCAGGGAAGGCCGATCCCGGATTGCGGGAGGCCGGCCGGGTGGCGGCGGCCACGTTGCTGGCGGCGCTGCGTCGCCGGCGGCCTGCTCACTGCGGCCGCGATGACGAGCTGACGCGTGGCGGTACCCTTGCGCGGCCTTTTGTCCTGTCCCCATCGATGACCTTCGCGATCTGGGCTGTCATCCTCGGATTGTTGCTGATCACGATGGCGATGACCGGTGCGCTGTTGAAGCGTTTGCCGCTCAGCCCGTCCATGCTGTATCTCGCGGCGGGCGCCGCGTTGGGGCCGGCGGGCGTTGCACTGCTGCATCTCGATCCGTTCAACGATTCGACGGTGCTCGAACACGTGAGCGAAGCGGCGGTGCTGATCTCGCTTTTCGTCACCGGCCTCAAGTTGAGCGCGCCGCTTTCGGACATCCGGTGGCGGCTCGCGATTTCCCTGGCGCTGGGGGCGATGGTGCTCACCGTGGGCGCCATCGCGTTGATCGGTGTCGCCGCGCTCGGGCTTCCGGTCGGCGCGGCCATTCTCCTCGGAGCGATCCTCGCGCCCACCGATCCCGTTCTCGCCTCGGAAGTGCAGGTGGCCGACCCGCAGGATCGCGATCGGCTGCGGTTCGCGTTGACCGGCGAGGGCGGGCTCAACGACGGCCTGGCGTTCCCATTCGCCATGCTGGGGCTCGGGCTCCTCGGTTTGCACGAGCTCGGTCCGTGGGGAGCGCGCTGGCTCGCCATCGATTGCCTTTGGGCGATTGCTGGCGGACTGCTCATCGGCGCGGTTTCCGGCCGTCTGATCGGCACCCTGGTGCTCTACCTGCGCGTGCGCCATCGGGAGGCTGTGGGCTTCGACGAGTTCCTAGCGCTCGGCCTGATCGCGCTGTCGTACGGCATCGCGGTCCTGGCTCACACTTACGGTTTCCTGGCGGTGTTCGCGGCTGGGCTCGCACTGCGGCGCGCCGAGGACACCCCGATCGCGCGGACTGCCTCGCCCGGGCCTACGAACGAGGTGGCGTTACCGGTCGACGAAGCGTCGAGGGCCGCCGCGGCTACCGATCCGCTCCAGGCCGGCCCGTACTTGAAGCGCGCGATTCTCGGGTTCAACGAGCAGATGGAGCGGATCGTAGAGGTTGCCGTCGTCTTGATCGTCGGTGCGATGCTCGCGTTCATCTCCGTTCCGGACGCCGCATACTGGTTCGTCCCGGTGCTGCTGCTGATCATCAGGCCCGTTTGTGTGTGGGTGTGCATCGCCGGCTCGACGACGACCCGCCGGCAGCGCGTGCTGATGGCGTGGTTCGGCATTCGCGGGATCGGCTCCGTCTATTACCTGATGTATGCGATCAACCACGGGCTCGACGCCGGTCTGGCTGAGCCATTCATCGCCATCACGTTGACCGTGGTGGCGACGTCGATCGTGATTCATGGCATCTCGGTCACTCCATTGATGCAGCGCTACGACCGGTAGATTGAAATTTCGCATACGTCTAGCCAGTATTTCATTGATAATTCCCCGCTACGGCTGGACAGTAATAAAAGTTTAAGCAAATGGCTAAGACAGCAATTACATTCGGAATACTTTTAACTCTTCTTGGTTTAATAGCATACTTTGGTATAAGCAGTGAAAGTATCACCGCATTGATACCGGCTTTCTTCGGAGTACCGGAGTACCAGTGATAATACTTGGCTGGCTGGCATTGAATGAAAAATACAGGAAACATTCTATGCACATCGCCGCTGCATTAATGTTGCTTGGTTTTATTGGCACTGGAATGAGAGTGTTTCCCCAACTCGTTGGGGAAATAGCAAATCCATCCGCATTTACTGTCCAGCTAATTATGACACTGTTGTGCCTGATATTTATTATACTAGCAGTGAAATCCTTTATAGAGGCAAGAAGAAGTAGAGAAAACTAAGATTTATAACAAACTATGAAGCTCCTCTACGATATACTTCTCGGGCGCGGTGCGGAGCCGGGTGCGCGAGGAGTTGGTTCGCGAGGGGTTCGCACACTGGGAACTCGCTGGGATGGTGCCTTGCGAGGCCGCCATCGTTGATGCGGCCGACGGCGCGTGGCGTCTCCGCCCCGTGGTTCGCCCCCCGCGGGCGAGGCGATCAAGGCCTGCCCCACGCCTCAGGCGGTCTGACTTATCGCCCGGGCCTGGATCGGGCGCCAGCACAGCCTCTCAGACACGGCCATTCGCAAGCGCGCGAAGGCGAACGGGTGGACCCGGGACCTCTCGGGCGCGGTGCGGAGCCGGGTTCGCGACAGCCTGGTTCGCGAGGGAGTTCGCGCGAACGTTCTCGCCGGGGTCGTGCCGTCCGATGCCGCCATCGTCGATGCGGCGGCGCGCGGGGATCAAGGCCTGCCCCACGCCTCGAAGGCGGTCTTGATATCGCCCCGGCCTCCGCGGCCGCAGTTCCTGCCGTTCCACGCCCGGACGGAGCGCTGGGTGTTCCGCGCACAGCGCCAACAATCGGTATTGATTCTGAGACAAATACATCAGACCTGAACCGGAGGGTGGGGAATTTTCAATGCCCACAACGGGGGACTGAATGCCCCTTGACAGTCTTATCCTTTATCCTCTATTCTTCGTGGAGTGGTATCGCAGTCGCCACCAGGGGATGCAAAGCCACAGAGCAGTTCTCATGATCGTGCCGTTCCGCTTTCTTCGGTTTCACCGACGGCTGCTTGATCGCGGAAGGGCCAACGTCAATGCCACGTCGGCACGGGTACGCTTTCCGCCGCATCGCTCGCCGAGACCTGACGCGCCCACGGGCGGCTCCACCACATCGTGAAGTGCTTGGAAATGCTCGCCTGTGGACAGTGTGCGATCGCCCCGACGGTGTGCCGGCAAATGCGCCGCAAATCCCGATGCGCACTCGCCCCCTCTCGCCCCGCGCTTGCCTCTCACACGACGTGATTCGGGCACAGATTTGAGGCCCAGGAGTATCCCGCCGGCTGACTATCGAGGAATCAAGGTAGAGTTCAATGCAAGTGAACAATCAATGGAATCAGGCAGCGGCCCTCGTGGCGGCTGCCATCCTATTTACTGTCGGCGGCGTATCGCCTGCCGTGGCGCAGCCTTCGACATCAACCCTCAAGGGCGTCGGTCCTTCTCCGAACCTGGCTGCACCGGAGCCAGGCGAGGCTACGACAAAGTTCGCAGAAGTCGTCGGCTGGCCGGAAAACCTCACGCCAAAGGCGGCCTGATGGATTTCAGGTGGGGGCGTTTGCACGGGATCTCGAGAGCCCACGCTGGCTCTACGTTCTGCCGAACGGAGACGTGCTTGTCTCGCAGGCGCGGAGTCATCCAAGGTCGCGCGCCGATGCCGATAAACGCAAGGGCATGGCCGGCGCCGGGAGCATCGGCGTGTCACCGAACAGAATCACTCTCCTGCGGGACTCAGACAGGGACGGACGGGCTGAGACACGAGAGGTGTTTCTCACGAATCTGAATCAGCCGCTCGGCATTGCTCTCATCGACGACACTCTCTATGTCGCGAACACGGACGGTCTCATGCGGTTTCCCTACAAGGAGGGGCAGACGAGGATCGAGGATGCAGGCACGCTGGTGCTGGAGCTTCCAGCCGGCGGTTACAACAACCACTGGACGAGGAACATTGTGGTCAGTGCCGACAAATCGAAACTCTACATTTCGGTTGGATCGGCCAGCGATCATGGCGAGTACGGGATGGATACGGAGGTTCGCCGCGCGAACATTCTCGAGATCAACCCCGACGGGTCGGGTGAACGAATCTTTGCGGCAGGGATTCGTAACCCGGTTGGTATGGGTTGGCAGCCCGAAACCGGGCGTCTCTGGACAGCGGTGAACGAGCGGGATAACCTGGGCGACGATCTCGTCCCTGATTACATTACCGCGGTCCAGGAAGCCGCTTTCTACGGCTGGCCCTATGCGTACTACGGCCAAAATCTCGATCCGCGCCGCAAGGGCGAGCGTCCCGAGCTGGTGTCTCGGAGCGTCAAGCCCGATTACGCTCTCGGGTCGCATACCGCTTTGCTGGGATTGTTGTTCTATACGGGAGGCAGCTTCCCCGACAGGTATCGCGGCGGCGCGTTCATCGGCCAGCGCGGCTCGTGGAACCGCTCACAGTTCAGCGGATATCGTGTCGTGTTCGTGCCGTTTCAGAACGGCCAACCACGAGGTCAACCCGAAGACTTCCTGACTGGCTTCATGGCGGACCCGCGGACCGGGAGAACGTACGGCCGACCGGTAGGGATCACGGAATTGCGCGACGGTTCGCTGTTGGTTGCCGACGACGCCGGCGGTGTCGTGTGGCGGGTCTTGCGTGTCGCCGGCCGTTGATTGCAGTCACTGAGCAACGTGTCAAAGCGGCCGCACTTTAGTCGCGCAGCAATGTGCAAACGGCGGTAGGTTGACGGCGCGAGCAGCGCCCTGGCTTTTGTAGCCGGGTGCGATGCGCCACCCCCCGGCAGCGACGACTGGCCTCATGCATCAGGGAAGGAGTCAAGTGACGAAGCTTCGGCTTGGCATTTCACTGGTCCGCCGGAATGGCCGCGCTCGCGAGCAGAGCGGTTGCGATCGGGCCCGCGGCTATCGCGACCTCTCGATCCGTGCCTAGAAACGTGTTGCGCTTTCAAACCCCCGTCCTGGGGACACGCCTATGATCGCCGCCGAGATCATCAGCGAGGTTGTTCTAACTAACGCTCGCCTGTGAAGCCTCGACCGCCTCGACCACCGCTAGTGGATGCGTTACGCGGACCTCGCCCAGGGTCGCGCCGTCGCCCCTGCCGCACCACCCGCTTGTTCTTGAAGCGCCTCCGATCTTGCGGCAGGACGCGCCGCCGGTGGGGAAGCGTGCCGGTCAGCCCTTCACGCACACCACCTGCTTCAAGGTTTTGCACCACCTCGACGAGGCCACGCTGGTGCTCCATCACCGTGTCGATGTCATGTAGGCCCCCGGGATCTCGTCGACGACGACAGACGGCCGTCCCATCGCTGGCGGCGGCCGGTCAACTACTCCTTACTCCCCGCGACTCGCGGGGTCCACGCCGGCAAAGGCGAGGAAATCGATCATCCGGAAGTCGCCGCTGACGGGACCGTTGAATGTTGGCAGCGCCGGTTTCCACAATGGCGCGCGCGACAGGTATGAATTGCGGTTGAGTTCCAGCAGCCCGATGATCACCTCTCCGACGATGCGGCCGCCGACCGGACCGAGGGTGAGGCCGTTTGCCCTGAGAGCGCCTTCCTTCAAGACGTAGTACCAGAGCGGCGTGGACCAGTCGAGGCCCAACTCGTAGCCGCTCAGCTCCTTCAGCTCCGACCTGGAGAGCGGCTCAACACCCATCTCCCGGGCGATGCTCTGGCCGGAAGGCAGCGACCAGGTGACGTGTCGAAGAAGGTTGCGCTGCGGCAGCGCGGTAGGGGCGTCACCCGAAGGGATCGCGTCGAGCGGCAGATGGAACAGCGGCGTGGAGATTCTCGCGTCGATCAGCTTATTCGCCCTGATCGCCGGATTGGTATTGCCCGGGCCGTCTGTGAAGGTCGGTCCGAAATCGAAGAATGTCTGCCAGCCGACGAAGCGCCTCTTCGCACGGGCGCCGCCGCGCAGGTCGTCCGGGTCATTCTGGCCTTGCTCCTCCGGGTCGAAGATCATCGCGAAGAAGGGTGCACCTTCGTCGCCGGCCAGGTTCGCCCGGTACGAGGGCCGCACCATGGTATGGCCGAAGCGGTACGCGGCGCCCTGGAACTCGACGGGAATGAACGCCACGCGGGGCCGGTAGAACTTGCGGCCGCGGTGAAGGATCTCGTCGACTAGCGGCTGGCCGATGAACAGCGGCAGGAACTCGTGGACGATCATCCACTGGTAATGCCACCTCGTGAGCCGCTGGGCTTCGTCGAACACCTCCTCCGAGTCCCAGCGGGGGTTGCGCTGGGTGACGTAATCCACCGCCTGGTTGTGAAACAGGAGAAGGGCCGCGTGGAGGCCGGCGATGATGAGGTTCTCATCGTTCCGGGGATCGGCGATGATCGCCGTCTTGTTGCTGGTGCGGGGCAGGTCCTCGAACAGGCCGCCGCTCTCGACCTTGAACTTGATCCTGGACCCGCCGGTCCGCTCGTACAGCTCGGGCGACCTGCGCGGCCCTCCGCCGTAGACCGAATCGAGGTCGAGGGCGGGCGTGCGGGCGTTCGGCGAGTCTTCCGGCTCCGTCGGCTCACCCAGCCGTGAGGTGAGGTCGAAGGTCATGTCGTGGTCCATGAACTGACCCATGAACGTGGTGCCCGCGGTGTGGGTCGTGCTGTTGGGATTGTTCACGCTCAGGGCCGGGTCCACGATGAGGGCCACGGGTCCCGCGTCCAGGTCGTCTTTGGCGTCCAGGACGCCCCCCGGCTTGCCGATATCCAGGAGCGCGGCGTTGAGTCCAGAGCTCGCCTGCTCGAAGAACGGATGGAGTCCCGGGAACAGGCGGCCGAAATTTTCTTCCCGGAGAACAAATCGTTGGGCGATCGCATCCCGGGTGCCAAGCAGGCCCGAGCCGCCCAATGCCACGACGGTCGAGCCGAGCGCTCGGAGAAACTTCCGCCGATCGATCCCGCCTGATTGACTGAGATGCTGATGGTGATGCGCCGGATTGCTTTTCATGATGTTTCCTCCCTTGGGGCAGCAGGGTAATGAAGAGTAGAAAGCAATGGGTTTTTTTGGAGAGTGTGCCAAACTTAGGTGGAATTTGAACGGCTCGACCGCCTGTGGTGTGATGAAGCTGTGCTGTACATCACAATTGTGGCGGTGTTCCTCCGATGAGAAGCGCTTTGCCGAGTCCACGATGGACCGTGGGTGCGGGTGGCGCTACTCAACGTCGCGGCTTGGTGGGAGGACAAGATGCAATGCAGGCGCTTGCGACATGCCAAGCAGTCGAAGGATAGAGGACAGAATCCGACGACCGCCCACCGTGATACGGTTGGCAGAGGCCGGTGAGGATCGATCAACAGACGGAGTTTGTGGAGGGGTGGAGAGCGAAGCAACCAGGCCGCCCAGCAACTTAAGAGGCAAGACGGCGGCTATTTCAATCCATCCATCGCCGATCCGAACGCGCCGCCTGATGACTCACTCTAGCACTTCGTTCAGACCCAACCCTCTATTGGAATTGACTATCTCGGCCCACAATCGCCGCTTGTTCGATGCCTGATGCAACGGATTACGATTACGCGTGACTTCCGCAACAGCCGCACTACCGATCGCCCTGACGCCGCGCTTGATGCGTGTGCTGATTCTGTCGCTGTTGCTAGCGGCAGCCGGCTACCTCGGACTGGCACTCGCCACCGGATGGGACAACACATGGCGTGCCGTTGCCCGCGTCGGGGCCGGCGGCTTGGCCATCGGCTGTGGGTTGACGTTCGCGGGATTCACGCTGCGCTTTTGCCGATGGCAATGGTATCTGGGCGCCCTGGGACTACGCGTCGACCGTCTGCAAAGCTTCGTCATTTATTTGTCGGGGTTTGCGTTGACCACGACGCCCGGGAAGGTCGGCGAATTGTTGCGCAGTGCCTTTCTGGCGCGCCACAACGTCACGTATACACAGAGCTTTGCCGCGTTTTTTGCCGACCGCCTCACCGATTTGTTGTCGGTGGTCACGTTGACGATGATTGGTTTGTCGCTGTACCCGAAGTCACGTTACGGTCTGTGGGTTCTGGGCGTGGCCCTGCTTGCGGTGGTCGTGTTGATCGCCGCGGCACCGTTGCTGGCCGAATGGAGCGAACGTGGCCAGAACGGTTGGCTGACCCGGACCTTGGCCTGGGTTGCCCGGATACTCGCGCAGGCCAAAAACTGCCTGGTGCCGCAGCGTCTGTTACCGGGATGGTGCCTCGGGTGTTGCGCTTATGCCGCGCAAGGCCTATCGTTTCATCTGATGTTGGTGGCCATGGGATACGACATCGGACTGCCTGTCGCGATCTTCATTTTTGCGTTTGCCTCGTTGGCGGGCGCCCTGTCGTTCATACCGGGTGGTCTTGGCACGGCCGACGCCACGGTATTTTTCCTGCTGGTGCACTTCGGTGTGGCTAAGCCGGAGGCCGCAGCGCGACGGTGTTGATCCGCGTGACGACGTTGTGGTTTGCAGTTGCCGTGGGGCTGGGGTCGGCTAGCTGGTTGACGTTACGGAAAGCCGACAAGCCATCGGCCACGTAAAAATGGCTGGGCAACATCGGCGACGTGACACCCGAGATCCTCAACGCCTCGCACAACGATTGGATCGGGCACTCGCGCGAGGTGGTGGAGAAGAAGCGCGCCGCAGCGGCGAAGGGGGCGCGGAAGCCCGAGCCGATGACCGACATCACCGAGGAGCACAGCTTCATCCGCCCGTTCGGAGCGCAGTTCTGCCCGGGGCGAGCCCGGGCGCCACTTCCGAGCTTGATATCCCTTAGCATTGGAGCGAGCCCGTCAGCAATCGCGTGGCTAGTCGCGGCCCGGCCAGGAGCGACCGCGAGCGCAAGCCGTCAGATGATGACAAAACACAAGGGAAAGCACGCATGAGTTCCACGCTGCAGATCGACGGCATCGACGTCTTTGTGGAGGGCGAGGGAAACGAAACCATTGCTATGATCCACGGCTGGCCCGACACGTATCGGCTGTGGGACGCCCAGGTCGCCTTCTTCAAGAAGCGCTACCGCTGCGTTCGCTTCACGCTGCCGGGCTTCGACATCGACAAGCCGCGCCATCCGTTTTCACTGGCGCAGACGATCGCCATGTTCGAGAAAATCATCCAACAGACCTGCCCCGCCCAGAGAGTCGTTTTGATGGTGCATGACTGGGGCTGTGTGTTCGGCTACCAACTGGTGATGCGGCACCCGTCGCTGGTGTCGAAGATTGTCGGAGTAGACATTGGCGACGCAGGCACGAGCCAGCACTTGCTGTCGTTGAATGCCAAAGCCAAGGCCATGGTGTTTGTTTATCAGATATGGCTAGCCATCGCGTGGCGAATCGGCGGCAGCATTGGCGACAAGATGACGAAATCCATGGCCCGCGCACTGAAGTGCCCCGCGGATCCGCAGTTCATCGACTCGCGAATGAACTACCCTTACTACATCAAATGGACGGGCACTCATGGGTCGTACCGCGACGTGGTGACGTTCGAGCCGCCCGTTCCAATGTTGTTCGTGTACGGCAAGAGAAAGCCGTTCTTCTTCCACACCCAGGCCTGGGCCGACGCCTTGGCCACGCGACCGGGCAGTCAGGTGCGCGCGTTAGAGACAGGGCACTGGGTCATGAGCGAACAACCACAGCAGTTCAACCAGATTGTTCATGCCTGGCTAGCTAGCAACCGGCGGCTAGCTAGCGGGTCCAGGCCGCATGCAGGTGGTCAATAGCGATGGGGCACCGCCAACCGACGGCCCCTCCGGTCAAAAGAGTCAGCGGACTAGCGTTTCGCCGGGCGCGCCTGAAGCCCAGGACCTTCATCGCCGCCGTCGGTGTCTGCCCGGAGGTCCAGTAGCCGGCCCACGGGTCCGTCTTCTGTAAGGACAGATCCTCGCGGGCCGTGCTGATCGTCCACTGCGCTCCGCTCTTGAGCGTGGCCAGTTGCTCCCAGGCCACCGGCCGCCGATCTGGCTGAGCCATTCATCGCCATCACGTTGACCATGGTGGCGACTTCAATCGTGATCCATGGCGTCTCGGTCTCTCCATTGATGCAGCGCTACGCGCGGCGCAAGCCCTCGACCGGCGCGGTCTGTTCTAGGGCTATACGACGGGCTGCCTTGCCGGGTGCGGCGGCCGGCCACCGCCTTATCCAGGCCGCGTGATTCGGCCGGCATCGTTATCCCGCCCCGCGAGCCGATCGAAGAGCGCATGCAGGGCTTCGATGCGCTGCTCGCCCTCGGGCAGATCGGCCGTGATGCGGAGGCGCTCGTTGCCCTCGAATCGATAGCGAGCGGGTTGACTCTGGACCAGGCCCACCACCGAAACCGGATCGATCGGGGCCTCGGGGTGAAAAACGATGCGCCCGCCCTTGGGGCCGAGGTCGACGCGCTTGACCCCGAGCGGCGTGGCGCGGAGCTTGAGCCGGGTCACGCG
>JALZID010000244.1 GCA_030860485.1 Pseudomonadota bacterium
GTAAGCGACCAGGATCATTGTCGAGTCGCGGTGCGGGTTGCGGCTGGTCTTCTTGACCGTCTGACGCAGGCCCTCGACCTGCGGTTCGGTCAAAAACCGCGGGGCTTTTCGCCTCTGTCGAGGCGCCCTCGCGTGCTCTGTGGACTTGCGGGTTTGTGCCGGTTGGGGCAGGGTCAAGATCTCGGCCATAGTCCTAATACTATCGGCGCCCGGAAGAGCGACTTGCGGCTTCGTACCCCGTCTTGAGGGCCCGAGCAGCTAAGGCGAGTGGGAACTGGCGGCGAGGGCTTTGCTCTGTGGTCCAGGGCGTGGATTAGTCCACAGGTTGTGGGGGTGCGAGCCCACGTCGCCATAGATCACCCTGCGCCCGTTGGAGCAGGAACCGCATCCGACCCAAAACTGCCGGGAGCGCGCACCTTTGATCAAATCACCCGCCCCACCCCCTTGCAGACGAAGTCCGGTCAGGAGAGATCGATTGATCGATCGCGACGGGGAGACGTGCCAGTGTGCGTAAGCACGCCCTCCTAGAGTCCGTAGGCACCACGCTCTATGGTGGTGGCATGAACGAAGAGAAGCACCACTTTTTGGACCCGGACTTTGCCTTTATCCGGAAGCTCTGTCCGCAGTTCTCGGAAGATGAGCTGCGGGAGGCGAATGCCGCTTTTATGGTCTACCTGAGCGTGTGCTTACGGATTTTTGAGAGGCTAGAGGAAGGGGAGGGAAAGCGTTTTTCTTCCTTGACAGAAAAGGATGCTGAGATACGATCGGATCGATCGGCTCTATAGTGCCTGTGCCGATCTTCTCTTCCTTCTCTCACCATGAAGCCCGTCTATGCCTACATACGCGTCTCTACCGCAAAGCAAGGAGAACAAGGCGTCTCCCTTCAGGAACAGCAAGAAGCGATTGAGCGATACGCGGAGAAGCACGCATTGAGCATTGTCTCCTGCTTTGAGGAGCGCGAAACGGCGGCCAAGCGAGGCCGGCCAGTATTTTCGCGCATGCTCTCCCTTCTCCGGCAAGGCAGAGCGACTGGAGTCGTTATCCACAAGATTGACCGGAGCGCCAGGAATCTCCGGGACTGGGCGGATCTCGGGCAGTTGATTGACGAAGGGGTAGAGATCCACTTCGCGCACGAGAGTCTTGATCTGCATTCGCGCGGAGGACGACTTGCCGCCGACATCCAGGCTGTGATCGCTGCGGACTACATCCGGAATCTGCGGCAGGAGACGAAGAAGGGGTTCTATGGGCGACTCAAGCAAGGCATCTACCCTCTTGCTGCGCCGGCGGGGTATCTCGACCAAGGAAAGGGCAAAGCGAAAGCACTTGATCCGGTCACAGCTCCCCTTGTCCGGAGAGCGTTCGACCTCTATGCAAGGGGCAACTGGGGCCTTGTCGCTCTCTCGGAGGAAATGCGGCGTCTCGGATTCAAGACGAAGCGGGGAGGGAAGATGGCGAAGAACAAGCTCTCGACAATCTTGAACAACCCCTTCTACTTCGGTCTCATCCGCATCAAGCGCACCGGCGAGATGTTCCGGGGCGCGCATGAGCCTCTGGTAAGCAAGGCGCTCTTCGATCGCGTCCATCTTGTTCTCTCTGGAAAGCACCGATTGAAGTTTGTAAAGCACGACTTCATCTTCCGCCGGCTCCTCACTTGCGCCGAATGCACACACGCGCTCATCGGAGAGCGGCAGAAAGGACATGTCTACTATCGCTGCCATTCCCGCGAGTGCCCAATGACAGGCATACGAGAAGAGGCGGTAGAGCAAAGCATCACGGAGGTCCTCTCGCCACTTTCCCTTACTCCCGAGGAACTGGAGGAAATAAGGGGTAAGATCCACGCCTTACGAGAGAACTGGGATGGAGAGCGCGACCGAGAGATGCGAGCCGTGACGCTTGAGCTGGGGAACCTTCGTGGGCGGCTCGATCGACTGACCGATGCCTACCTTGACCGAACGATCGACAAGCAAGCCTTTGAGGAGCGGCGCGCAACGCTCCTGTTTGAGGAGAAAGCGATCGAGGAACGACTGCAAGACATCAGGAACGGAAAACAGCCCGTCCCCGATCGTCTCGACAAATTCCTCGAACTCGTAAAATCCTTATGTTGCAATTACAAAACGGCAATTCCAGAAGAAAAGCGTGAAATACTCCGATCCGTCACCTCGAACCGGGCCATAGGGCCAAAAAACGTTGAAATACAATTGCGATCCCCGTTTCTGGAGCTGGCAAATAGGGGTATCGTCCAATGTGGTGGCCCTGATCGGGCCGTACCTCGAACTTGTGCCGGCGTTTCTGACACTGTGGCAAGTTCTCCTCCTCAACAACCCCGCACCTCGCTTGATGCTTTCTTCGAGACGCTGGTAGGGTGGTTGGAAAAGAATCCGGATGCATTTGCTCCCAAGACGAACGTATCAACCGAGTGAATGATCTCTAATGACTGCCCGATGCTTGCACCGGTCGCCTTCTTTTCCACAATATCATAAATAGCCCAAGTTGCACATTAACGGAGTCTTTGTATTCGCCACAACCACATTCTTAGGCATACCGGTCCCCTTGACTATGGTCCGCATATGGTTGGATGCGCAGGCCCCGGTGTTCAAAGCTGGGCCGTAATTGCTTCAGGAATCCATCGTTTATCATTGCTGACGTGATGTAGTTCAAATCCTCTTGGGACAAGCCGAACAAGTCAGCCACCACCCTGTCCAGTTCCATTAGCGCGTCTTGGAACACGCGGGCCGGGTCCATGCTGCGCATTAGGTCAATGGCTGTAACCACGGCTTCAATGTTGGCAGGCACAAGCAAGGTGCCCAGCGTCTCTACATCGAAGGTGAAATCCTTGCCTTCGTCCACCAATCGCTCCAGCATGTACGCAAGATAGCGGCGCAGCGCGGGATTGGGCACCTTGATTCTGAAGGAGGGGTCATCACTGGTCACCTCATCACCCTGTTCATGAACCACAGTAACCACGGCCCCGGACGCTGCGCCCGTCAGGTCCGCACCGGCTACCAGCGGGCTGTTCTCTGCAAACAGGTCAAACAGCGCCTTTTTTTGGTTGTCAGCAATGAGCCGTTCCACATGCCGGTGAGCGTTGGCCAAATCCTTGTCCTTGCTGATGAGTCCGATACCTGCGGCTCGCAACGCAGTGATGTCGTCAACCCCGCGGTTGGGTGGTATTGGCAGCAGCAACACGCTGCGCTTGAACCAATGCGTGGTTAAGTCTTCAATTATGCTGGCGCGGAGCGCCTTGATTGCGAACCACTGAATGATGCGGGACATAAGGTAAAGATTCAGCGGGAAGTCTTCCGCAAGCTGGGCCATCAGTACGGTATTCTGAAACGCGGTATTGGGGGGTACAGGGCAAGCGATTGGCAACTGTGAGATTTCCCTAACCGCGTACAGCTTGGAGAAATCGAACAGATGCCGATACGCGTACAACCGAAGCGAATCTACAAAGGAGCGGTCCTGGTCCCAGTAGCCCATTGGTTTGCCCCTTGGGCCTTCTGGAAACACGTTCTGGCCTTTGTAAACTGGCCAGCCGGAATCAACGATGGCGCGCGCGCTGCCCAGCTTGATGCCGTACGCCAGCATCACATATGATTCCCATTCGAGCGAATTGGAACCGGCTGGTATTTGCTCAACAGCGTTGGCCTGTGCAGTGCCCACTTTCCGGTGGCCCTTGCGCTTATAGACAACCTTTACAATGCTACCCAGCCGCGGAGCTTGCGCCATGCGCCCAAGCAAGCTGGCGTCTGCGGCTGACACCTTGGTCAGAATTGCTGCGGTATCCTCTTCAGCAGCGTCGGCCATCCATGGCGCTGCGCCCAGGCCAGTGGGAATGTATGCGGATTGGGAAATCTGGTTGCGTTTAACCGTGGACCGTTCTGCCTTGCTGAAGTCGATTGTATCGGTGTACGCGTCGTAGCAGCCCATGGACAGCGTGGACATAACAACTTCATCGTCTTCTGTCCCCGGCCTGTTCTCCAGAACGAAAATGATGGTGGGGCGTTTGATCCCCCGGAAGGTCTTCTTTCGCAGCGCTTCCATGTCTGCGATTTCGACCAACTTGAATTCCATTAGTACTCGGCGTAGCGGCCCCGAATAAGCAGCGTCCAGCACGCCCATGGGCACGATGAAGGACACGCGGCCCGCGGGCCGCACCCAGCCGCGTATCGCACGGTATAGGAAATGGATGTACAGGTCTACCTGCCCATGAGCCACTTCCTCATACGCCCACAGGGTCCCTTCATCAACCGACAACCTGTGGGGGCGCACATAGGGTGGGTTCCCGATTACGATGTCATACTGCTTGAGCACTATCTGTCTGAGGCGTCTGGGCACGCTGGCCAAGCGCTTACGGCGCAGGTCACTTGCCACCGTGGGAAAGTCCAACGCCGTTTGAGACGCGCTGGTATCAAGCCCCCTGATAAGGGGCACGCCAAACGTGTCCAGTGAAGAGTGACCCCCTTGCACCTGAATAGCTGGCATCAGCTGTGCGGCCAGGGTGCGGATTTCAGCCGGTGACTTACCGGTGAACAGGTCAATGTTGTGCCAAAGCAGTTGTATCTGGGCAAGCGACACGGAAAACGGGCTGATGTCCAATCCATGCAGCCGTCGCAACGTCAGTGTTACCGTCTGTTCCGTGAGCATGCCAGCGGTACGTAGCCGG
Source organism: Pseudomonadota bacterium (assembly GCA_030860485.1). Lineage (NCBI taxonomy): Bacteria > Pseudomonadati > Pseudomonadota > Pseudomonadota bacterium. The sequence goes on from JALZID010000244.1 coordinate 4,664, forward strand.
TCCACGTCCTGATTGAGTGCTTCTACCAAGAATGTCCCTGTTCCGCATGCCGGGTCCAGCACGGTCTTGGTTGAATTGTATTCGCAGCGTTCCAACATGTAGCGAGCAATCTCTGGACGCGTAAACACCTCGCCCAATGCGCGCCGCTTTCCAGGGTCTAAGTAGTGATCATAGACGCCAGAAAGGATGTCACCATGTATGGCCCTGAAGTCCCAGCGTGACAGCAAGTACATGGCGTGCAGCAGCGCAGAGCTGAAGTTTTCGTCTGAACTATCAAGAACCCAGTCCAGGATGTTCTGATCGAAGAGGTTCCGGTACAATTCAGCCGATTGCCGGTAGGTTTCCATTAGCAACGCCTGCATAGGCTTCGAATAGTAAGCTGCGTAGCGGGCAAACACTTCCACACCGCCGTTACTGATGTAGCGCTTCAGAAACCCATGGTCTTCAGAAAACCTGACCATGAGCATGCGTGAGACGATTAGGGAGGCCGTTTCATAGATGAATGACTCAACCACCTTGCCGCTATCCGTCAGCTTGCTGCCGGTGCGTCGGGACTTCAGCAGGGAAATGTCTCCTTCGATGCCCATTCTCGTGGCGTACCCGCCCAGCAGATGCTTCTCAATTCTTAACGCGTATAGGTGCGGCTTAACATCAGCCGCAAAGCGGTCATGCGCTTCCGGGTATTCCGCGATATCTACACGGTGGGAAGCGAACGCGCAATTTCTTCATCAACGATGTTGGTGAGCTCGATTGGGAATCCCAAAGTGTTCCAGTCATAAAGCGCCGGCCCCCATCGGGATTCCATTTCTCTTATTAGTGCGTTCGCAGCGGTCAAGTCCGGTACCACCTTTGTGTCCACCAATTGCGTGACCGCACTGCTGAGTATGAATGCTATCTCCCGAATGGTTTCAGTGAAGTGATGTTTGCCCAGTTCATCGATAGACTGAAACGCGTACCGCGTCTTGCCATCCCGAAAGTCCTTTAGTTGTTCTTCCAAGGCCACGTGTTCGGGCCGCAAGTCCCCGAAGCACGTAGCGAACCGTTCTGGATCAGTAAGATTTTCCCATAAGTGAACGGAAGGCTCCGTCTTGGCCATGACATCCCATTTGTGGACTTCCCGTTGATCCAGGATGAAAAACCACCGCGTCCCGGCTTTAATGTACTTCTTTTTCTCCTTGTATATACCAGACGCGTTCTCGGACACATCACGACCGCGTTTCACTTCAAAGACACCATACGCGTGGTCCGGGGTCTTAATAGCGCGGCCACTCTTGGTACTGAATACGGTCAGGTCAGGGATGTGGCGACTACCGGCGAAAGCTGAGTCCACGACAACTTGGTCTGACTTCAGGCCGATTCCAAATGCCGGGGTGACAAGAAGATCACGGATGAACGGGTAAAGGTTACGTTCCCCAGAGGAATCATTACGGAACTGCGCGATTTTCTTAATGAGTGCCGTAGCACTCCGACCTGTGCGGGGATCGGGCATATGCGAACACTTACCTTACCGAAAATAGAATCTGAGGAACATAAGCAGACATGGCAGGTCTGATAAATCGTTGTATGGCCCCCACCCAAATGCGTTATATTCGCGCTTGTGTTAGATTCTGTGGTCGGATACGATCTCGCAATCTGTATTGCTGATAAAGATCTTCACAGATGTTTTGCTACGGCGAATCGCGTGCCAGAAGAACTTCCTGCCCGTGGTATATCACGCCAAGCAGATATTGGCGAAACGAGGAGGTACTCATTCGTTAGGTTCTGAACGACCTGCCGTCGATGATGCTTGTGTCGATCAATTTTGGCACCTAGCATCCCTATGGCCGCCGAAGCGGACAAGGGGGCGGGATGCACAACCAAAAGGAGGCACATATCCCTCCCCGCGCGACCGGATGAAGGCTTCCATCGGCATATTCTCCTCCCTTCGGACTGTAGCAGAACGGAGTCACAATGGAAAGATGGGCATCTTCTCGTCCCCCATCACCTACTTGGGTCGGACCACCTTCCGCAACCGAGGGGTCCCTTTCGGCATCAAGGAGTCTGACCGCCTCTCCCACATGTACGTCATCGGTCGGACCGGGACGGGGAAATCGACACTTCTTGAGGCGCTGATGCGGCAGGATATTGGGCAGGGGAAAGGCATGGCGCTCCTTGATCCGCATGGAGATCTTGCAGAGAAGATCGTGGGGGCTCTCCCTGACCGTCGAAAAGAAGACCTCGTGTACTTCAACGCTGCCGATCCCGCTCAGCCGTACGGGTACAATCCCCTGAAGCGCGTGGTGAAGGACAAGAGACCCCTTGCAGCCTCAGGACTTCTCGAAGTCATGAAGAAGATGTGGGACGATGCCTGGGGGCCGAGGATGGAGCATATTCTCCGCAATGCTCTCCTTGTCCTTCTGGATCAGGAGCACGTCACCTTGCCCGATATCTTGCGGCTCTTCCACGACGATGTCTTCCGGAAACGGGTAGGCGCCGAATGTACCAACCTACAGGTGAAGGCGTTTTGGCTTACGGAATATCCGAAGTACTCGTACCGGCTTCGCGCTGATGGCATTATGCCGATTCAGAATAAAGTGGGGGCGTTCTTGGCCAACCCGATCCTGTACCGCATCCTTGCGGAGCCGGAGAAGACCCTGAACTTTCGACGGATCATGGATGAGGGGAGGATCCTGGTTATCAACCTCGCCAAGGGGAAGATTGGCGAGGATTCCACGGCTCTCCTCGGCGGACTTTTGGTCACCACCTTAAGCCTCGCTGCGTTCAGCAGGGCGGAGGTGGCAGAAACCAAGCGGCACAACTTCTTTCTCTATATGGATGAGTTCCAGTACTTCACCACGTTGAGCATGGCCAACATGACGGCTGAGCTCAGGAAGTATCACGTTGGACTTATCCTTGCCAACCAGTTCCTCGACCAGCTTGAGCCGGAGGTTCGAGACGCAATCCTCGGGAACGTGGGCACGCTCGTATCGTTTCGCGTGGGACCGAAGGATGCGTCCCTCATTGCCAAAGAATTTGATCCAACCTTCGAGCCGACGGACCTACTCAATCTTCCGAACTACCACATCTACCTCAAGCTCATGATCGACGGGGCGCCGAGTAAGGCGTTTAGCGGGGTGACACTCCAGCCGGCAGAAGGTATAAAGGGCGAGTGAACCGGCCGAGGAGGACGACGGGGCTTCGCGAGAGCCACCGTTTCGTCTTTGACTGTTTTGGGGCGAGCCCACCCACCCCAGAGCAGGGGGAAAAAGTAACCCCTTTCCTATACCGCCGCGCCCCGTGGTGGGGTGCGGCCGGGGTGTCGCTTGG